>JAAFHO010000768.1 GCA_013297575.1 Chitinophagales bacterium | reverse complement strand
GTCGGGTGAAGTACGTACAATTACATATAGTTATGACCCTAACCTTGTTTACCCCGACTCTTATATACGTGTGCCTATTATGGGGAAGCACTATAAAAACCTCTTTGTAAAATCGGAGGCAATTGATTCATCTGGCACTTCCTCTACTATCTATCAATTTGAACTGGATGCACACGGAAATGTGGTTAAAGAAATCGGGCAGAAGGTAACGCCTGAAAAACCTACCATATTTACCGTCCTTTACACCTACGAAGTGTTTAAATAATAACGTACTAGCCTTTTTATAAGCACTACCACCCTTCGCAGACAAATTCCCCCACTTTGCAGAACGCTTTCTACGTCCGTCAAAAAAGCCCTACTTTTGACGTTCACATAGTTTATATGAAAAAATTAATTATACCTTTATTGCATATTGGGTTTTGGCTATGTTACCTGGTTTTAATCATGGTAATATTGGGTATTTTGTTCGATGCCCAAGGCGAAACGGATGAGGCCCGTATTGAAAAGGCATTTATCACCATTTTTTTTGTTGCGCTCATCCCCTCGGTACTCTCTTTTTACGCATTCTATTATTTTTTATTTTCTCAGCACCTCCGGCATAAAAGCCTGCTATTGTCTGCTTTTTATGGTTTGCTTATTGCCGTGGGTACGGGTAGTATTGGTTATATTTTAGAAAATAGTTCAGGCCCCCCTTGCGACGAAAAAGGAGAATTTTCCATAGTAGGTATCCTGCTTTTTATGTCCTTTATTCCCTTGGTAAGTGGCGTTGTGGCTTTGGTGATTCGAGGTTTTATCACCTGGATCGAGGAGTTTAAATTAAAAGAAACGCTCAAACAGAAAAATTTGGAAATGGAAATGGCCTTGGTGAAATCGCAACTAGATCCGCATTTTCTGTTCAATACCCTCAATAATATTGATATTTTGATCCTAAAAAACGCCACAGAAGCGTCTGATTATTTGAATAAACTATCCGATATTATGCGTTTTGTACTGTTTGAAACCAAAACGGAGCAGATTACATTGGCCAAAGAGATCGAATACATTGAAAAATTTATTGCATTGCAAAAGATAAGAACCGCAAATGCGCAGTATGTCCATTACACCGTGCAAGGCGCGCCGGGGCATAAAAAAATTGCTCCGATGGCTTTTATTCCATTTATCGAAAATGCCTTCAAACACACGACCAATAAAAAAGTGGAAAATGCCATTACAATCCATATCCAAATTGAAGATCAATTCATTAAACTGGAATGTGCCAACAAATACGATGCCGCCCGAAAGCCACAACAGGCGCATAATGGCTTGGGTAACCACCTGATTGAAAAGAGATTACAACTGATTTATCAGGAAAAGCATACCTTGGCGGTAACCAATGAAAACGATTTGTATAGCGTATCTTTAACTATTTTCAATGCATAAATATCAATGTATCATTATCGAAGATGAGCCGTTGGCGCTGGAACGTACAAAAGATTTTGTGCTAAAAACGCCATTTTTGCACCTCTGCGCCACATTTGATAACGCGCTCACGGGTCTAGCCTATTTGAATGCGCATCCAGTTGATGTGCTTTTCCTCGATATTAATATGGATGAACTGACGGGTGTCGAACTGCTGGAAAGCACCAAAATAACAGCGCAAGTGATCATCACAACGGCTTATCAAGAATATGCGTTGAAGGGTTACGATCTTAATGTAACCGATTACCTGCTGAAACCGTTTTCTTTCCAACGCTTTTTGCAGGCCGTAAATAAGGCACAAGATCAACTACAAGCCCGAACCACACCCGATGTTCCACTGGATTTTGTGTTTATAAAAACCGAAAACCGTTTGGAAAAAATTGCCTTTAGCGATATTATTTATATCGAAGGTATGCGCGATTACCGTAGAATCCATACTGTGGACAAAAAAATTATGACCTTACAAAATTTTAAAGAACTGGAGCAAATTATCCCCGCTAATCTGGTATGCCGAGTCCATAAATCCTATATGGTAGGTATTCATAAAATAGAATCCATTGGGAATGGAAGGATCAAAATTTTGGATAAAATTATTCCGATTTCTGAAACGTACAAGGCGTTTTTTTATCAAAAAATAAGCAGTATTTCATAAATCCTCCATTTTTTTTGCAGACAAATTACCCCATTTTGCAGACACCCAAACCGGCTTTGCATATCCAAATTGTTGCCGTTATCTACTAAGCAGACCTTTGTTTCATTATTTAATTAAAACAAATATAATGAAGCAAATTTATTCAACCTTTTTTATCCTTGCGTTCTGCTCAACGGTAATTTTTGGCCAAAAACTCACCCAAACCATTCGCGGAACCATCACCGATACCGATAATAACCTGCCACTTGTGGGCGTAGTTGTAAAAACCATTGGCACCGACCCCATCGTAGGCGCATCGACAGATGTGGATGGAAACTTTCGACTGGAAAATATTAACATTGGAAGGGTTACCGTACAATTGTACTACGTAGGTTACGAAAGCGCCACCATTCCCAATATTGTCGTTAACTCTGGTAAAGAAGTGATCCTAAACCTCACCATGCAAGAATCTACCCTCAAAATGAATGAAGTGGTGGTAACCGTCAATAAGAACAAAGGCGAAGCCCTCAATGATATGGCTTTGATCAGCGCGAGGTCTATTTCTGTCGAAGAAACCAACCGATACGCAGGCGGTTTCAACGATCCTTCCCGTATTGTTTCCAATTTTGCTGGCGTAGCCAGTACCCAAGATGGCGGCAACGATATTATTGTACGCGGCAATTCGCCCAAATATATCCAATGGCGACTGGAAGGTGTTCAAATTACCAATCCCAACCACTTTGGCGATCAAGGCGCAGTAGGCGGCGGTATCAGTACCCTCAACAATAATATATTGGC
>JAAFHO010000077.1 GCA_013297575.1 Chitinophagales bacterium | reverse complement strand
GAAACACTCAAAGATGAAGTCGATACCAAAAGGTGTTTTCAAATGTTCGCCCCCGATATTTCAAGAATTGGTTACACCGATGAAGGCAGAATATACTCGATCATCTGCCCGCAGCAAGGTGTGTATATTCACGACATCGGTTATATGAATGTGGAAGTTACTGTGACCGGACAGCGGGGTTGGGTGGACGAAACCACCAAAGAACTTGCCGCCGATATGACCGTTGAGGGTAAAATTTGGTTTAGTAAAAGCGCGCATCAAAGTTCAAAAGGAGCGTTTATACTAGACTTGTATTCCAAATTATCCAAGCACCCTTTTCCTTCCACCAAAGCAAACGCTATAAGGGTGAGTACCCACCACCCGGGTGATGTCAACCAGCCCATTTTCCCTGTTCGGAAAGGCGAATCTACGTTGTTTGACAGCCCCGACTTCGCCAAACACCCAGAAGCATGGGCAATAGGGAATATCGAAGTAGAAATAGGCGAAATTGTAAAGACAGGTGATGACAAAGTCGATGAATTTAATAAAGAGGTGATGAGGTTGTTTAACCTCACTTCTGGTAATATGCTGCAAACTGGCAATGTATTGTGTTGGAACCTTTGGTTTGATCCGCCTTCACTTGTAAATACCGAGGAATGGCAAAACCACGCTGAAAAATGGCGCGAATCCATCGACACTGACCACGGATCTCCCGACGGTGAAGGTACTAATGGTCGGTATTTCGACGGTACCCCTTTTAGCGTCGAAAAGTTTGTTATTGAAGAGGCGATCGAAGACCTTATTAAACTGATAAAAAATGCTTTAGAGAACAAATAATAAGGGTTGCCCAGTCTTACGAATAGTGCCTAAGACTGGGCTTTTTTGTGTATTTTTGCTGATTTCTTTCATAAATCGAACCTTACTGTATGATCTAACTGCATCTGTCGATATTGAATATTGTATTTTTACATGCAAAGTAATTATTATTAACACTTAAAATATCGAAAAGAAAATTACCTTTGCCGCCCTTGTTATTCCTTTTTTGCTGTCGTGTTCATTAAGTTGAATTAATTTAATTACACATATATTGAACAATGAAATTTTTTTTAATTACTAGTTTGTGCTTCTTTTTTAGTCATGTTGCTTTTGGCCAAATAGAGGAGGAATCCGCTATTCGGGCCGTTTTAGAAGCAGAAACCCAAGATTACCTGTTAAAACCCATCCAAGAAATTTGGAAAAACTATTGGATATTAGACGACAAAACGACATTGTTTTTGCATACTCCCGATGGTGCTACGAATATATTTGATAAAAATGCCTTGCTCGAATTGCCCAATATTGTTACAGGCGATGAGCGGGCAAAAATTGAGCGGTCAAATATTAATTTCCAATTTTTTGGAGATATGGCAGTAGTCTCCTACGAAAGCAAAATTGTGATCCAGGAGGAAAGTATCACAGTCCTGTCGTTAGAAATGAGGGAAATGAAAAAAGTAAATGGTAAGTGGCTGAATCATATTGGTACCATAATTCAAAATATAACACAATAAATTAATGATGAAAAAAATATTTATTTGCTGCTGTTTTACCTTCTGCTTGGCCGCGTTATCTTTTGGACAAAAAGCCGAAGAAGATGCCATTCGTGCTATAATTGACGCTGAAAACTTGGCTTACACGACCAAACCTGTTCAAGAAGTTTGGTCTAATTACTGGCTATTGGACGACCATACAAGGCTATTTTTACAGCCACTGAACCAGCAAGCGGTTAACAAAGATAAAAAAGGATTGCTGGCAATGAGCAATGAGGTTGCCGGAGACAAGCGAGCGCAAATTCAAACCTCTAATATTAAATATTCCATTACCGGCAATGTAGCCATCGTTACTGCTGATTATACGCTGAGTATCCCCGAGGAAAAGCAATCACTCGTATCCGCTCATTTGTATTTGCTCAAAAAAGTAGATGGCAAATGGCTGATTAATTGTGCTACTAAAATGCAGTCAATTGTAAACCAATAACCCTGTTTTTTAAGCCAAAACACTTAAAATGAAAAATATTCCACCTTTTTTACTTATTGTATTGGGATTGATCTTTTGGAGTATTGCGCTCTATTGCTCTATCTCTCCTGATTATGGTCATGCATCAGGTTGTTTTTGCTAGGTTTTGGATTGGTGAAGTTTTTATGTTCCTAATATATGCCCAACTGATACTAACGGTTATTCAGTTGATCGTCAAAAAGCATAATTTCTATCCAGCCGAAGCGATGGCTAGGTTCAATGTATTTATTTTTATGGGAGCAATTTTTATTGGTGCTAGTTATTCATACGATTTAATTATAATGTACAAGGGTGGTAGTTTGCAAGAGCAATTGGCTGCTTATGATCGGTGGTTTAGTCCCAATGGGCTATGGGTTTTTATGTGGTATTGTACCTTAATGTCTTTGCCAATCCTTATCTCGCTTTTATTTTGGATTAAAAAAATCAGAAAAAGCATTGCATGGACGGTATCTATTTGTCTTTTAGTCAATATTGGAGTAATTTTGGAAACAACAATGCTGTTCTTGGGTTGGATTGGACGTACTTTGTCCTTTTAATGGATAAAGTGTTGACCATTTAATAGGAAAAATAGCAGACGACTCGTTTCTGCATTCAACACAACTATTCAAAAAATAATTAAAAATAAGTTTTACAAAATAATATTTTGTATTACCTTTGCGCCGACTAAGCGAGGATGGATTACTGTTTTTTGCCGAACAGCCTCGAAATTCCGTTGTAGTTATCCAATTAGTTCATTATCATTTATTTAAAAATGGCAGTTTATTATTCACCAGAGAAAGTAGCCTCTATCGTAACAGAATACGGTGGTGACGCTAAAAACACCGGCCACGTAGAAGCACAAGTTGCGCTTTTAACGTTCCGTATCGAAAGCCTCAGTGCACACTTGCGCATTAACAAGAAAGACCACTCTACACGCCGTGCGTTGTTGATTATGGTTGGACAGCGTAAAAGCCTGTTGTCTTATTATGCAAAGAAAGATATTTACAAATACCGCGCTCTTATTGAGAAGTTAGGTCTTCGTAAGTAATTTATTTTTAAAAAGGTTTAGCGAAGTTTTGCCTTACAGGAGATTTTTCTCCTTATTAGGTTTTACTTTTCTAAACCTTTTTTGTTTTTATCGCCGTTTTGGCACTATTTTTTATCAGTATCGGTACAATCTATACAGGATTACTGTTCGCAAACGAGGTTGTATTCAGTGTTTTCACATTTTCTGGTTAAAGGCACATTGTCGCCTTTTCCGCCACTGAATCACCCTCCACACAATGTAGTAACAAAGTACATTTTTTAAATTCCCACCGTTCCACCTGTGTACTTTTTGTTACCATATTGTGTGTATTCACGGTTTACGAAATGTGATCCTTCATTTGTAACCGATACGCATTAAATCAACTTATGGGTAAACAAATCCCTTTGCGCGTCACCTTTAACCTCCCTGATGGCAGGGAAGTTGCATTGGAAACGGGCAAACTCGCAGCACAAGCCGATGGCAGTGCTATGATCCGCGTTGGAAATACGATGTTGCTAGCTACCATCGTCAGCGCACACAAAGCCAAGGAAGGCCAAGGCTTTTTTCCATTATCTGTGGATTATCAAGAAAAGTTTGCGGCGGCTGGCCGTATTCCCGGCAACTTTTTTCGCCGCGAAACAAAACTTTCCGATTACGAAATCCTGATTAGCCGCTTGGTCGATCGTGCGCTTCGTCCGCTCTTCCCTGATGGCTACATGAATGAAACACAGGTAATTATCAACCTGATTTCTGCTGATAAGGACGTAATGCCGGATGCACTCGTTGGTCTAGCGGCATCTGCTGCTGTGGCTGTGAGTAATATCCCAGTCGAAGACTTGTTCTCCGAAGTGCGTATTGCACGTATTGATGGCCAATTTGTGATCAATCCAGGTCGCGCCGATCTTAAACGCGCTGATATGGACTTTATCGTAGCCGCTACCGAACGCGATATCACGATGGTAGAAGGCGAAGCGAACGAATGCCAAGAAGCCGACCTAATCGAGGCTATGAAATTGGCGCACGAAGCCATTAAAGTACAAATTGATGCACAACGCCGCCTCGCACAACTCGTTGGTGATGCTGCTTTGATCAAACGCGAAGTAGTTGCAAAACCTGAACATGAGGAATTAAAAAGCCGTATCGAGGCACTTATGAGCGAGGGTATTTATGAACTTGCTCGTTCTGCCAGCGACAAAAACGTACGCAAATCTAAATCTGAAGCGATTCATGATGAAGTATTTGCGACCATTAAAGCAGAATTCGGCGACGAAGTGATGGCTGAATGGGGCGAAAGAGCGGAGTATTATTTCAGCAAAATCAAAAAGCATATCATCCGCGATGTAGTGCTTTCTGATGGCAAACGCCTCGATGGTCGCCATTCTACGGAGATCCGCCCAATTTGGTGCGAAGTAGATTACCTGCCTTCTGCGCACGGTTCTTCTATCTTTACCCGTGGTGAAACACAGGCATTAACAACATTGACGCTGGGTACCAAGCAGGATATGCAATTGATCGATAATGCACTTGATTTCCGCGATGAAGGCTTTATTTTGCACTATAATTTCCCACCATATTCTACGGGTGAAGTAAAACCAATGCGTGGTCCAGGCCGTCGCGAGGTAGGTCACGCCAACTTGGCTGGCCGTTCTATCCGTAAAATAATGCCAGACTCGTTCCCTTATACAGTACGTGTGGTTTCCGATATTTTGGAATCGAATGGCTCCTCTTCTATGGCTACCGTTTGTGCGGGATCTATGGCTTTGATGGATGGTGGTGTTCCATTGAAATCGCCAGTAGCAGGTATTGCAATGGGTTGTATTGCCGATGATAAAGGTCGTATTTGTGTTCTTTCCGACATTCTTGGCGACGAGGATGCATTGGGTGACATGGACTTCAAAGTAACAGGTACTGCTAAAGGTATCACGGGTACACAAATGGATATCAAGATCGACGGTATGCCGTACTCTTTATTGGTACAAGCACTCGATCAAGCACGTGCAGGTCGTATTCATATCCTTGGTGAAATGGCAAAAGCCATTGAAACACCAGCAGCAGATCTAAAACCACATGCGCCACGTATGATCGAACTTCGTATCGATCGTGAGTATATCGGTGCTGTCATCGGACCGGGTGGTAAAATTATCCAAGAAATGCAGCGCAGCACAGGTACTACCATCAATATCGAAGAAGATGAAAAAGGTGGCGTAATTTCTGTATTTGGTACGAGCAAAACGGCGTTGGACGCTGCTTTGGCGCGGATCAATGATATTGTATTTGTTCCAACACCAGGTGAAATCTACGATGGCGTAATTGAACGTGTTGAAGAATATGGTGCTTTTGTTAAGTTTAAAGGCAAAAGTGGTTTGTTGCACGTGACCGAAATCAGTTACCAGCGCATCGCAAGTGTGGCTGATGTATATAAAGTAGGCGACGAAATAAAGGTTAAATTACTCGAAAATGACCCGAAAACAGGCAAATTACGCTTGTCCGTAAAGGCGCTTTTGGATAAACCAGAAGGTTATGTAGAGCGCGAACGCCCAGAACGTCGCGAAGGCGGCGGTGGTGATCGCGGTGGTCGCAGCGGCGGCGGCGGCGATCGTGGTGGTCGCAGCGGCGGTGGCGGCGGTGGCGGTTTCCGTGGCGGTCGGTAATTTTTGATCGTTATTTTTGACGCAATAACGTGCGCGTGATGCGCGCGCGACGTGTAGAGACGTTGCATTGCAACGTCTCTACGTAACGGAACGCCAAACGGTCGTAACGCAACGCCCCCAACCAATATAATGCGGTTGAACGGTATATCGGGTTTTTACCACCCAATAATCGTTCAACCGCATTTTTTTTTGGATTCGTTTATATTCTGAATAATGCATCATAAAGCCAAAATAATTCCTAATTTTGCCCATCATTTGATGATAAAAAAAATAACCATGAATTCTAACACACTGAAATGCTGCGCACTACTTATATGTAGTAGTCTTTTTTTTGCTTGTAAAAAAGACAACAATACCCCAACAGACGAAAGTCCATTTTTTTCCTTTTTTGAACAAACCGCTATCGTAATTGATACTACGCCAGTTGCCTCAAATACTTGGGAATACGGCTTTGCTTTTAGTACTCAAAAAGCCGGTAAAATTGAGCAATTGGGGCTAAAATTACCCGTTACGGGCAGTTTTGTCGTCAAATTATGGGATTTAGCAGGTGCCACACCCGTTTTACTCACTAGTCAAGATATTGTTTCCACCCAATTACACACACCTGCTTTTGCAGATATTACGCCAGTTAACGCTGCGAAAGATGCAAAATTTGGGGTTTCGATAACGGCCAATTCTTTTTACAGATTAACCAAAAGCGACGGCTCAAAATTTACATTTCCACAAGTGATCGGTAACATCAAAATTAATTCATTTAATGAGACCATCAATGTAGGTGCAGGTACATCGTTCCCAAATGCTGTTAATGATACACGAGTAGCACCATGCGTCAATGTAGTTTTTGTGGCTGATTAGTACTTGCATCCATACCATGCGTTATTTACACCTATTTTTAGTCTTAATTTGCTTTTTAATATCCCTTGTCAGTGCAAATGCGCAGCAAAGGGTATTGGATTCTTTATTAAAAATAGAGCGCACATGGCTGGTAGAAGACACAACACGCGCTAAATTACTGACGCAAATTGCCCGAAATTACGCCAATATTGATCCCAAAAAAGGGACAGAATACGCTTCCCAATCTATTGCAATCGCCGAAAAATTAGCGGATAAACGGTTTTTAGCCAGTGCTTACAGCGCAAGAGGGAATAATTACCTCAATATTCCTGATTATCCAGCCGCACTGGAAAACTACCAAAAAGCGTTGGCGATCAATGAAGCCACGGGCAATACTCAAGGCATTGCTAATAATTACAATAATATTGGTTTGGTATATGCCCAAGTATTTGACTTTCCAAAAGCATTGGAAAACTATCAAAAGGCTTTGCTGATGGTAGAAAAAATAGGTAATAAGGCGAGTATGGTCAATACTTTGGCCAATATTGGGAATATCCATTCAGAACTGAAAGATTATCCTAAGGCGATTGAGTATTTCCAGAATGCCTTACCGATTAGTGAATCTACCGGAAATGGGCAAAGTACTGCCGGCATATTGGTCAACTTAGGTAATGCTTATACCCAATTATCCGATCTACCCAAAGCATTAGAATACAAGAAAAAGGCATTGGTGATCAACGAAAAATCAGGGAATAAAGCACGAATTGCCAATAATTTGGCTAATATTGGTAATGTGTATGCACAAATGTTAGATTACCGGCAAGCATTGGATTATCAAAACAGGGCTTTGTTGCTCTACGAAAGCATTAAGGATAAAAAGGGAATCGCCGACATATACTTCAATATTAGTGATATTTGGCTTGCTCAAAAGGATTACAAGAACGCACTAAATTATGCATCGCAAGCACGTACAATGGCGAATACTCTTGGCGAAATGGCCGTAGAGAGAAAGGCATTAGAAAACCTAAGTACCATTTATGAGGCTACTGGAAAATACGATAGTGCATATATTAGTTACCGATCTTATATTGCGCTCCGCGACAGTATCGACAATGTGGAGAAGCAAAAACAAGTAACAAAAAAGACTTTACAGTTCGAGTTTAGTAAAACCGAAAATGCACTCAAGCAGCAGCAATTGATCACAAGCGCGCAACTAAAAGAACAGATTTTAATCGCAACCAAGCAGCAGCAAGAATTAACCCTAAAACAAAATGCCGTTGATATTGCCAATAAACAGCAAGAATTGCAGCGATTGGCCTATTTGAAATCGCAAGCCGATCTCCAATACGAACAAAGCCAAAGCCAAGCCAAAGAAGAACGATTGGTACTGGCCGAAAAGGACCGGGACTTACAAGCCACTCAGGTGAGCCTTCAGCAATCTCAACTTTTATTGCAGGATAACGAACTGCGCGCTCAAAGAATACAACAATATTTATATATAATAGGTCTGTTTTTATTGGGATTGCTCTCCTTTTTTATTTTCCGCAACTTCAAATTGCAACAAAAAACGAATAACATCATCCAACTTGAAAAACAAAAATCGGACGATTTGTTGTTGAATATCCTACCCGCAGAGGTGGCTGCTGAACTCAAGGAAAAAGGCCACGCAAATGCCAAACTATTCGATGAAGTAACGGTGCTTTTTACCGATTTTGTTAATTTTACAAAAGTTTCGGAGCATTTGTCGCCACAAGAACTGGTAAGCGAGTTGCATTTTTGTTTTAAAGCATTCGATGGAATAGTAGAAAAACACGGACTGGAAAAGATTAAAACCATCGGAGACGCTTATATGGCCGTGTCGGGATTACCCATGGCCAGTGGCGCACATGCGCACAACGCAGCACGGGCAGCCATAGAAATCCGGCAGTTTATCCAAGCACGAAAGCAGACCAATCCCGATTCTTTTGACATTAGGATTGGCCTAAATAGCGGGCCAGTGGTGGCGGGTATTGTAGGTGTTAAAAAATTCGCTTATGATATATGGGGCGATACCGTAAATACCGCCGCTAGGATGGAAAGTAATAGTGAACCAGGTAAAATCAATATCAGCCAAAGTACATTTGCTTTGATTAACAATGATTTTACCTGTATCCATCGTGGGCAATTAATGGCCAAAAACAAGGGTGAAATTGATATGTATTTTTTGGAACGTGACGTGTTGTAGAGACGTTGCATTGCAACGTCTCTACAACACGTCACGTTAATCATTAATTTTATTCCGCACCATTTTCCAAACCCCCAATTGCGTCGCAAACGTTTTTTTCAGATCGTTTAGATTGTACGTTACATTTTCCAGAATAATGATACTCGTTTTTGTGGCCGGATAGTAGAAATTCATGGAGCAAAAACCCGGAGCAAAACCGGTAGTTCCGTATTGAAGGATACCATCTCTATTATCTATCGTGATACCATAACCATAATCTGTTGTGCCAAACATAGGGTGTTCTCGGGTAGCATTTTTCTGTCTTGTGGTCATGAGTTCCATCGTTTTTGGCAATAATAACTTGCCACCGTACAATGCCTTGTTCCACAATAAAAGATCGTTTGCGGTGGAAATAAACGAACCCGCCGCTACATAATTTTGAAAACTGGCTTTTTCAATATTTAAAGTACCATCCTTGAGTTCGGTGTAACCCGTCACCAAATGTTGGTGCTTATGCAAATCAGGGTGAAAAGTATGTGTCATTTTGTAGCGTTTGAATAGCGAATTCGAAAGGCGGGCGAAGGATTTTTGCGTAACACTTTCCAGTATTTTAGACAATATTTCGTAGCCAATTTGCGAATAAACAAATTTAGAACCCGGTACAAATTCCAAAGGCTGCTCATAAGCCACAATACCATGTGTATGGGTCAATAATTGATGAACGGTGACAGAATCCAACCAAGTTTGTTTCCAATCGGGTAAGTATTTTCGGATGGGTACGTTCAATTCAATTTGGCCTTTTTCATAAGCCTGA
Source organism: Chitinophagales bacterium (assembly GCA_013297575.1). Classification (GTDB taxonomy): domain Bacteria; phylum Bacteroidota; class Bacteroidia; order Chitinophagales; family Saprospiraceae; genus M3007. The sequence continues at coordinate 4,103 of JAAFHO010000077.1, read as the reverse complement.
AGCACTAAAACTGCTGTAATTTGTTTGCTGATAGAGCCTATAACAAATTGGTCGTCAAGGTTTAATGGCGTTTTTTGAGCCAAATTGGAATAGCCTTGCACCTTTAAATATTGCGATTTTTCGCCTTTAGTAATCAGGATAATTCCATTGAATTTTTTTTGTTTTTGCGCCGCCAATAAGGAATCGATTTGTTGTGTAAATGCTTGTGCAAATACGACCTGTGAAAAGGCGATCAATACGAGTGTTGAGAATAATTTGTACATTTTACTTATAATAATCTGTTTTAGAATGATGAAATATGGTAAACACTTAGCCCCGCTGTTTAGTATCAAAAATGGTAGGCAAATTTTTTAAGAATATTTGGCAGGTGGAGTAGTGGGCACCACTCCATGTTTGATTTGAATTTGTTTATGCACTGCCGTATTTAACCACCCCTTTGCCATACGCCGAAAAGCATACCCCAGCCACCGCGATGGTAACACCACATTCAATGCCCATGCGCTCCATTTCCAAGGCAATTTTTGCAAATAATACACCAAATGACCCATCAGTATTTCATCCTTCAGCCTGCGGTAGAGTTCTTTTTCATAACCCACAAACATGGATGCGTCATACTGCTCTTTTTCAGCGGCTTTAATGGCAAATTGTGCCGCTAAATACCCCGAAAGCATACTCGTCCCGATGCCCTCGCCAGTAATAGGGCATATCAGTGAAGCCGCATCGCCTACCAGCATAAAGCCATCGCCAAAAGGTTTTCGCCTGCGCGAGGAGAGCGGAAGCCCCCAGCCAGCGGGTTTGTCCAAAGGTGTAGCATTTTTAAAACGCGGAGCAATCACGGGGTCTTCTGTAATAATACGCTGTAATTCTTTGCGGATATTGATTTGGAGTTTTGCTACGGGTTCGCTCAACATAATAAAACCCACATTAGCCTCGCCATTGGGCAGCGGGAAAATCCAGAAATACGACCAAGGCAATGATTTGGGAAAATAAAACTCGATCAATCCGTCTGGGTGCATACCCGTTACGCCGCTCCAGTATTGCCGCTGCGATGCGGCATAATGCCTTCGCTCAATTTTTCTATCGCCGATCGCCCGCAATACCACTGAATGGTCACCATCCGCACCAATTACAAGATTACACGTTATTTCAAGGTCTTGCCCTTCGTTTTCAGCATTAATACGCCAAATATTGCCCTCGCGCACGAGTGATTGCACCGTGGTGTTTTGCCGGAAATCTGTATATTTTGGATCAAAACGTTGTACCAAAAAATGATCGAAATGTGCTCTTCGGGAAACTTGATACAAGGGCAGTTGCGCCTCTTTTGTACTAGGTTGGTAATCCAAATCGACGTATTTTCCATTAGGCGTGATAATTCGTGTTCCCCAAGACGGCGAAAATCCATTGTTTTGCTGGATGTCGTGGGTCAGGATATTCGGATCCAAATGCTGCAATACCCGCATCACTTTAAGATCGAGTCCATCACCGCATACTTTATCGCGGGGAAACTGCGCCGCATCCACGATGATGTGCGGAATACCCGCTTTAGCAAGGAACAACGCGGTGGTGGCACCAGCGGGGCCTGCTCCTATGATACAAATTTGGGTATGGATGGCCAATTTTTTTGAAAAGGATTACTTTTATGAAAATTAATCTAGCTTTGTATTGGATAATTTATGCAAACATACGATGTAGGAAACAAATAATGCTAGGTCTTTTGTTTTCCTTGGTTGTTTTGGGTTTTTAAAATACTTATATTTGATTGTAATTGACTTGTTTTCAAGGGATTAACCTTTTTTATTCAATGTTATAGCATGATTTCAATATTTTATCTACCTTTGATCGAAGCACAATACACACATGAATATCATTCTAAATAACAAGCATTATTTCTATCTTCTATTGGCAATATTTGGAGGTGGACTCACTTTTTACTATGCCATGCTTGGCGTTATGGAGCATAATGGCGATTTTGACAGTATGGAGTTTATTTCCAGTACTTGGACGGATAACTATTATGCAAAAAGTTTAACCCTCGATTTTTGGATTGGGACAATTGCGGGGACATTTTTTATCATTGTTGAAGGTATTCGATTGAAAATGAAAAAAATATGGTTGTATCTTTTATTGACTGTATTTGTTGCTTATGCTTTTGGTTTTCCATTATTTTTATTTGTGAGGGCGCTTTGCTTAAAACGGCAATCAACATAGAAGTTGGAATTATAGTAACAGATCTTAAATTTTAATTCAAAAATGTCCGAAAATAACAGTATTCAAGAAATCTTTTTTAAGTTTTTAATGCAGTACAAATTCGATGAAAAGGATTTGGACTATTCCGTAATACCAAAGCATATTGCCACGCTTCAAGTGTTATCCGATATTGGTAATTCGGGCATTTGTCTTTTTGATATAAATAAAAAGGATATACTGTTTTATTCCTCGAATTTTGGGAAATTACTTGGTTATACGCCTGCCGATTATTCAGAAACAAGTTTTCATTTTTTTGATGGCAAAATTCATCCAACAGATAAAACAACGATGGCCATAAACGCTGTTTCGGTGTTGAAAATGTTTAATGCTTTTTCAAATGACGAAAAACTGAACCACAAGCACATCAAAGAATATCGGATGCTGAATGCTGAAAATAAATATATGAGATTGGTGGAGCAGTATCAAATATTGGAGTTAGACAAAAACGGTCAAATCTGGTTGATGCTTGGCATTGTAGATGTTTCTCCTAATCAAGAAGAAAATGAACAGGTAAAGAGTCAATTATTGAATTTTAGAACGGGAAAAATTATCCCTATCGAGGCTGCTTCCCCGATACAGTTTGAATTAACAAAAAGAGAAATAGAAATATTGAAATTGGTCAGAAAAGGCCTTTTAAGTAAGGAGATTTCGGATAAACTATCCATTAGCGTGCATACCGTGAATACGCATCGGCAAAAGTTTTTGGAAAAATTGGGGGCTAATAATTCGTTTGAAGCGGTCATGTTTGCTGCAAAATTTGGACTTTTGGACTAGGCATACTGATAAATCAGTATTGTGTGGCATGAGGGTTAGCGGGACTTTTGCACCTTCTAATATTCAAATATACATGATACGATTTATTTTTTCTTTTGCAATGGTGTCTTTGACACTACAATTGATTGCCCAGCCCACTCAAAGTATTCGTGGGACGGTTATGGACAACGCTTCAAATACGCCTATCGAATTTGCGTCCATAGGATTGCTCAATACCAACTCCTCCATCGGTACCATCTCCGATACGCTAGGCAATTTTACACTCAAAAATGTACCTGTTGGGAGGTATGATCTAAAGGTTACCTGTGTTGGTTACGACCCCGCTATCATTCGTGAAGTGGAGGTAAATTCGGCCAAACAGATCTTTTTAACCATTCAATTAAAGGAAAACAGCACTTTACTCGGAGAAGTATCGATACGACCCCGCGTCAACAAAGAACAACCGCTCAATCCAATGGCTACCGTAAGTGCCAGAATGTTGAGTGTGGAAGAAGCCAAACGATATGCCGGCGGATTTGACGATCCCGCTCGTTTGGCCACATCATTTGCTGGTGTTGCGGGCAATACTGGGCAAAATGGAATCATTGTAAGGGGTAACGCCCCTAAATTTTTACAATGGAAAATGGAAGGCGTAGAAATACCAAGTCCGAATCATTTTGGTGATTTACAATCATTTGGCGGTGGTTTATTGACGGCTTTGAGTAGTCAAATGTTGGCCAATTCAGACTTTTTTACGGGGGCTTTTCCCGCAGAATACAATAATGCCTTATCGGGCGTTTTTGATATTGCGATGCGAAAAGGGAACAATGAAAAGCGAGAACATACGCTTCAGGCTGGTATTATTGGTTTAGACGCGTCCTCCGAAGGCCCTTTTAAAAAAGGTAATAAATCTTCCTATCTCTTTAATTATAGATACTCTACTTTAGCACTGTTATCACCATTGCTGCCCGATGACGCTGAAAGTATTAAGTATCAAGACCTTTCGTTTAAGTTGAATTTCCCGACAAAAAAGAGTGGAATATTTACTGTTTGGGGTATCGGTTTGATAGATGGCGCAAGTGCTAAACCTAAAACGGACAGTA
>JAAFHO010000769.1 GCA_013297575.1 Chitinophagales bacterium | reverse complement strand
CCTTGGTCGGCACTGCGCACGATATTGGCTGGGCAAGTGATGCTGGGTGGCTGTGCGTCATTTACTGTTACCGTGAAACTACAAACGGCGGAATTACCCGCCCCGTCGGTGGCCTTTAAAGCAACTGTTGTCTGTCCTTTTGGGAACGCTGAACCACTCGGAAAGCCATTGGTACTCGTGAGTGTAAAACTACAGTTTTCAGTTACCACTGGCGCGTAGGACACCAACGCAGTACATTGGTTGGCATCCGTATTCCTTGTAATATTACTTGGGCAGTTTATGCCCAACGTCTCGTTGTCCAGTACGGTAACGGTAAACTGACAATTGCTCGAAGGCGTACCTGCACGCGTGTATTTCACGGTCGTAATACCTCTTCCAAAAGTTTGACCGAGGGGTAATTGTCCGTACCCACTTCCAACGGTGGCATCCGTGAGTTGGTACGTCAATTGATTCGATTCGCATAACGTACCCACGGGCACGCCTGTTCCCAAAGCAGTTGTGGTGCAATTGCCCAGACCGTCGTCACCTGTATTTAGCGTCATGTTATCCGGGCAAACCAGCATAGGCAAAGGACTAGATGGCTGTACTGTTATCGTTATCAATTGCTCGTCGGTGAGGTTTGTTGCATCGGTCACCCGTACCCGTACTTCGTAGCGGTTATCACCATTGGCATCACCGGGGGCATTGGCATTTGGCGTAAAACTTAGCCAAGACAATAACCCTGTTTGCGCATCGATAAACAATTTGCTCTGATCTGCTCCACCTACAATACTATACGTCAGGCCACTGCCTTCTGCGTTGGTATTATCGGAGGCTTGCACATCCAGCACATCGGAACAGTTGCCCATTACATAATTGACTTCTGTGAGCGAGTACAGCAGCGGACGCTCGCCCAAAACCAGTTCTATTTGGTAGGGTTCTACCATTTTTCCCAACGTTTTGTGGTGCCGGAATAATTCTGTCGTTGTTGCCACGTACATTTTTTGCTCCGACCCTATGTATGCCCGAAACTCCAGCACTTCGTCTTTATAAACATTGGAATACAGATTCAAGAAATAGTATGCCTGCCCGTCGTTCTTCAACGGCGTGACATAGCCCCGCAACTGTCCCTGGCAGTACACCGCCAAAGCATTGTTTAACAGGTGGTTGGGAATGCCATTGACCTTGATTTGCGCCACCACGGTCATACTGTATTGGTACTGTGCTGTGTTGATAGACCACCCTCCCGGCTGTGACCACCCAGCAATCTGAGCCGCCAGCAACAGGCACATAATCAGCCATTTATATTGCTTTTTCATTGTTGATGCTTGTTAGTTTTGAGTAGTACGGCGAGGCTGTGAGCGTAGTGTCGGCGTGACTGCGAAGTCACGCCGACACGCTACCAAACAGCCCCGTCACACTGCTACATGATCTAGTTTTACTTTTTCACGACCCGCAGCGCTGCTGTGCCTTCGTCTGTTTCCAACCGCACGAAATAAACCCCAGCACTAGCCGATGAGGTGTTATCCCAGCGGAAGGTGTTCAGTCCTTGTCCTGCCGATATTTTCTGCGACAACACCGTGCGACCGATGGCATCACAGATCACCAACTGTACTTCCTGCGCTTGATCGGCGGCGAACAAGATCGTCGTCGCGTCACTGAACGGGTTAGGCTGCACTTCCAAATACTGCACTGGCTTGGCCTCCACCGAACCGCTGGATTTCAGCGTAAATGGTAGTGGTGCAGAAATACTACCTTGGTGCAAATCGCTCACAAAGTACATTTTTTCTGCCAAATCCTGTATTTGTCCCGTGGTGCTATCATAGAGTTTGAACTCCAACTGCTCACCAGATGTATTGCCAAAAGCCGTCAAGAAAAACTCGTACGAACCCAGCGGTTCGATATAAATGGCTTGTGCAGAACCACGTAATTCACCACTTGCCGTAAATGCACCGATCTCGTGACCTGCCAATGTCGCGTTTTGGCCATTTGCTGCGAACATACCGATAAGGGTCATGCTGTACTCAAACTGGGTAGCGTCAACTGCCCAAAGTGCCGATTGAGGATTCGGTAACGTAGGCAGTGCTTCCTGCTTGTTTTGTGGCTGCGGTGGGTAAGTCAATGTACCAGGTATGCTAATTTTCAACTGATAGCCCTTTGGAGGCTCCATAAACTGCAAGGAACCGAGCCAGCCAAAGCCTGCTATGTACTGCGCAAAGGAGGTTTGTCCTTTGATGATGTCTCCATTCAACGGCGTGAGACCAGCGAGGGCCTGTGTCACCGTGAGTGGGTAATTGGGTACATAACCGATCCAGTTCCAGCCTGCAGCAATCGGGATACTCAACGACGCAGGGTCGATGAGTGCACCGCGCATTTGGATGGTATCCGGCTGGTCGGCGCGGAATTGGAACATATTGCGGTTGTTGATGGCCGATAACGAACCGACCCAACTGCTGCCAAAATACTCTGCGAACGCGCTACGGCCTTTGATCAGGTCGTTGGCTGGGTACTTAAGCGAAGCCAAAGCTGCGTTGAGCGCGGGGTTCGGGTGCAGCAAATTGAAGGATATCCAGTTCCAGCCCGTGGTGAGCGGTATGTCGCGGCGCACCATGCTGTTGGTGTGCAGCACAACTGGTGTGCCGATATTACCAATCACATTATCCACTTCAAAATCAAACTGTTCGATCACTTCTCCGTAGCGCAAACAAGCCGATGCGTCCCAGATTTCTAGTTTCACGGGTTTGCCATCGTCGGCAGCATCGCCGTAAACGGTCAAAAATGTCATATACTGTGTACCCAATGGTGGCAATGTAGGTAACAGTTGCACTTTGGCTGTGCCGCGTATTTCGCCATCAATAAACGCTGCCACGATGTCTTCTTCGTCGGTTGAGAGCGTGCCTTCCACGTC
>JAAFHO010000770.1 GCA_013297575.1 Chitinophagales bacterium | reverse complement strand
TGCCATAGCCACTAAGGACGAACCAGTACGCTCCAAATAAGACGGCAATAATGCCAACACCATCCAATCTTTAGGATCGCCATACTGCTCCACAAATCCACGAACGCAATTGTCTAAATACAAGTCTTTTTCTCGTACAAAATGTTGGGAAGGTATTTGCCCGGTGGTGCCACTGCTGCTAAAAACTGTTGTTTCTGTCCATTTGCCCGTTTTTATTTCATGGCTTTTAAAAAAGGAAATGGGTAAAAAAGGAACATCAACCAGTTTTTTAATGGAGGAAGCATCCTTACGTAGCAGCGATAAAAATTGAGCATATAAAGGATTGTGTATGGCTTGAAAATGAAAAACTTCCATTGCCAATGCTTCGAAAGCAAGATCGGAATTCGATAATTGCTCCAGTTGATGCCATAAATAGGTTCTTTTTTCCATTTTGATACAGTATGAGCGGAAAGGAATCAGCCAAAAGTGATAATTTATTGTTTTATCGTTCCTTCTCCCTATTTTTGCGTTCTAATTTTTGACAAATTTTTTATTTCGATGAAACGATTCCTTTATGTTTTTGTTCTCGCGGCATTGGTGGCTAACATCTTCACCTACTGCATCAAGCCACCTGATTACCCCATTGAACCAGTTATCACCTTTGGTTCTGTCAGCCCGAACACGATACTCCAGCAACCATTTTTCAAACTGGCCGATACGGTTTATACCGATCTAGTATTTACATTTACGGATGGTGACGGCGATTTAGGCTTTGATGATGGGACAGTAAGCGTTATTATAAAGGATACGCGTTTGCCCAATATTCCTTTGAATTATTTATTACCCAAAGTAGATCCTCAAGGCGCGGGCAATGGTATATCGGGAACTGCCCGAATCCGCGTACAAGTCAGTTGTTGTATCCCCGATCCGATCAATGGCATTCCGCTTCCGGCTTGCGATACGCTCCCTACCTCCTCACAACTCCGCGATACGGTGATTTATAGCATTCAAATTAAAGACCGCGCCGGACACCTCAGTAATGTGGTAGAAACAACGCCCATAACGCTCATTTGTAAGCGTCAATAGCGCCTTACTCCTCTATTTCTTTAAAAAAACTAAAAATAGTTTGTCCGTAATTCCTTACATCCACCAGTCGCGGATCATTAGCATAATCGTGGTGCGGATTATGCTCCATGACAAATAGTCCATCGGGCAGCAAGAGTTTCTTTTCAAAAATAAGATTTGGAATGGTATCCATCGTGGCTAAATCGTAAGGTGGGCCTGCAAAAATATAATCGTATTGCCCTTTTGTGGATTCGATAAACTTAAATACGTCCATCTGCATGATCTTGATATTATCCTCAATACCCAGTTCTTTACTCGTTTTACGCACAAAATTGATACATCCTGGGAATTTGTCCACATAAGTTACATCCGTACACCCACGCGATATAAACTCGTAACTATGGTTGCCGGTACCGCCAAAAAGATCCAAAAACTTGGTGGCTTCAAAATCAATTTGGTTATTGAGTATATTAAATAGTGCTTCCTTGGAAACATCTGTGGTTGGGCGCGTAGGCCATTTGTCGGCAGGCGGATTGAACCGTCGCCCTTTAAACTTCCCTGCTATGATTCTCACGTCTCTTTTATATTGTTTGATCTAAGTAAATATGGGGCAATATTCCCTCAGAAATACCGGGTAATATGGCCGCAGGCAAGAAATGTATATGCCTAATAAATCGTTCGTATTGCTTATAAATCTCTGACTCTTTCAACAACTCTCCAGAAATAAACAAGGGTGTATCCGTTGGTTTTAGGAAATATTGGTCATACGCCAATAGTGTAAAATACAACACATCTGCTGGTTTTTCGTAGTTAAAAGTATTAAAAAACAACAAATTTCCACGTTCAAATACGGCTATTTGTAAATAGGTAGAACGCAAATGTACACAAACGCATGCTTCTTGGTTCGTAGTTGTGCGTTGTAGGGTTTCAATCAAGGCAACTGTATAAGACCGGATAGATGCCTTTGGAAAAAAATAAGTACCAATGGCCACCAATGCCGGATCAACGGCCCAAACCGCCGACATTTCCATACCTTGCAATGTGTTATACTCCACTTTCCCTAGTACTATATCGGTCAAAGTATGCAGGTAATCACCCGCCAAAGCAGGATCAAACATACGCTTGGGAATGATCGTTGCCGTTGGGGTAAAGTACAGTAATTCGGTGCTGGCAAAAGGATACGAAGCGATTTCTTCGCGATTCAATATTTTGCGCAGCGCATTTTCACGTTGTTCTCTATTAAACACCCAAGTGTGGAGGTATTGTGTACCTCCGTTCTTTCGGCGAACGGCAAATGACAGACCATCCGGGCCGATTACAGCACGTAAAATACACTCGTCGGAGATATCCGGACCAAATGTGGTGTCTTTAAAATTGATGGATAAGCGTTCCATTTTGCGCAAAGGTACAAAAATTCAAGTAAAATTAATCACCTTTGCAAACTATGTACACTACTGATACTCATTCGAAGCGCATCGAATGTTTATTTGATTAATTTAAGTGCCTCACGCCTTGTCAAAGGCGGCAATACCGTGTTTTTCACAAATTCCACGACACTTTCAGGGTTTGTTCTAGTGTATTCCCGCAATGCCCATCCTGCACCTTTTTGTACAAAGAACTCTTTGGAATGCGCCAGCCTTTTTACCGTGTTAAACAGCAACACCCCATCGGTTTTTTCTTTGTACTTGAGTTGGAAAATAAGTACCATTCGTTGTAACCAAATATTGTCGGATTCGATCCATTTATCGGTGTACGCAGGTATGAGTTGCGGATGGTGGAGGAAGTGGCTACCTACTGGTTTTCGTATCCAATCCACAGTGTCCCACCAACTGCGGTTGAGGAT
>JAAFHO010000767.1 GCA_013297575.1 Chitinophagales bacterium | reverse complement strand
TTAAATTAATTGTTATCGATGTTTTTTTTGGGGCGATGTAGGGCGATTTTTATCACAAATGTGTCTGCGGAGCATTGAACTGCCACTTTTGCCAAACCTGTGTTATCGTTTTATGTTTCCTTTTCTAATGGTATTATTTAGCCTGAATACCACATGATTTAAAGAAATTAAATGTATTGTCGTATAGTTCTTTGGGTCTTGTATGGTCAAGGTTGTCACCTTCTGGAATATAAATTATAAGTCCTTGCCTGGCTCTGGTCAAAAGAACTCTATAGGCATTTTGCAAATATGTTTTATCATTCTCGTTGTGGATAGTTTGCCACTTAGTCCCAGAAAAATATTGACAATTCCATTTTCCGTTTTTAAAATAATAATTGATGTCCCATGCTAAACAAACCCAATCAATTTCTAAACCTTGTATATCAAATTCAGTTGCTATTTCTTCTAAAAAATAAGAAGAACGAATATCATCTGAATTATTTAAGAACCAATTTGGAGATGAAATTTCATTTTTAACATCAATTCCTAAAGGTCTTAACCTTCTACCGCCGGAACTTGCAACTAATCCAATTCTTTCACTTCCTTTTGCTTGTGTTCTCAACCAATTTTTTGCGGTTGTCAAATCTCTTGTAATGAAAAGCGGAAAATCATTTTTGATTTCCCCTATAAGAGTAGTAGATCTTTTATAGTTTGCTTCTAAAATCTCATGCATTAATTCAGAAATTTTCTCTGAACGAAAAGATCTTACAGAAACCGATAAGTGCAATTCCTGTTTTTCAGTGGCTACTGATTGAATCCAATTTCGTAATTCAATATCAGATAAATAATTATTGTCTGTTGAAATCAAATTAGAGTAAAAAATATCCCAGTGGGCATAATTATTTTTCAACGAGGAAAGCCATTCAGAAACTCCAGCCTCACCAGTATTTATTTCTTGTCCTCCTCCAATTAAACAAATAATTGTGCACCAATCTTCGTGCCTATTCATAACACTGATTAAGAATTCTGGCTCTGACATATCGAAGTCCTCAACTCCTTTCTTCCGTTTCATAAACGCTCTTAGTTGCTCTTTTGACCAAGCCCTTTGTGCCTCATCAAATACTACAACTTTTTCTATTGGCGCTTTCTTAGGTTCTCGATTGTCATCTAGATTGCCATCTAGATTGCCATCTAGATTGTCATCTCGAAAATGATGAATATTTTGAATAAAGGCATTAGCTTTTATTGCAGCCATTTTTTTTGTTAGAGGTTCGCCATTTTCTTTTGATGTCGCAACTTCATCTCTTGTTAATGCTTCTCTTAACACCTCTACTAAGGGGCCATTGCCGGAAAGAAAAACGGCATGTTCTTTTTCGTCAGCTTTCATTCTTTCGTTAGCTATATTAAGCCCTGCAAGCGTTTTTCCTGCACCTGGAACGCCTGTTAGAAAGCAAATTGATTTTTTATTTTCTCTTTTAGAGGTTTCGATTATATTATTGATGCAGTCAGTTGTCTTTGACAGATTGATCGCTCCTGCGTCGTGTCTTGAAATCTCTTTTACGTTATGCCCTTTGTAGAGTGCTTGAGCAGCTTCAATGATAGTAGGAGTAGGTTTGTAAATTGAATTTTCCCAATCCGTTGCATTTATTGGCCTTCCATTGCTTTGCAATAGCGCCTTGTTTATGATTTCACTTAAATTTTGTTTATTGGCTTTTATAGGATCAAATAGATTGTTGGAAATTGTAAATATGTTTTCGATAGGTTCCGCCTTAGTTGAAATCAATACCGGAATTAATTTTTCATCATGACTTCCTTCGTGAAAATTTTGTAAGTCCAAACAATAGTCAACTACTTGTTCTATTGAGTGTTTTTGATATTGGTTGTTGCCAACTTTAAATTCTAGAATAAAAATAAGGTCGTTTATGATTAAAATATTATCGACTCGCTTTCCCATTCGAGGAATTGAAAATTCAAAATATATTTGGCCATTATCAATACTTTGGAGTGTGTCTTTGAGAATTGTTATTTGCTCAGCCCATGCGTTTTTTTGTAAGTCTTCAAGTGTATGGTTGTGGCGCTTACTTAATTGTCCAAGAATTCGTGTTTCATCATCCTGTAAGAAGTCTGAAATTGTATTTGAGTAGTAACTTCTTGTCATTTAAATTTTTAGTAGTTGGTTATTGTCCAGCATGTGACCTAACGTGCATAATATTGGCAACTTTCAAAGCCACGCACAAAGGTATCTGACACCGTTGATTTTTTCAATCCTGAATAAAAATATTTTCTTAAAATTTTCTAAATCAATATACTACAAATTGGAAAAAATGATTTCTAAAATTAAAACACCACACAATACGCATACTGTGTGGTGTTTTAAATTAAATGATTCCTACCATCTTCCATTCAGATGGCTAACCCAAAAGTACTACTCCTCTTCCATCCCTTCCAAAGCCTCCATCAAACCCGACTTACTCATAGAAGCCGGCGCATCATAAGCTTTAAGGAATGCCTCTTTGTCGAGTACCGCCAAAGGTGCTATTTTCTCCTTTTTTAGGTCGCTGTTCAGGGCGATCAGTTGAGCGAAAAAGCCCTCGCCGGATGCCTTTGCCCGCTCGATTTCGCCTTGGAGGAATACCATGCGTTTTAACGTAGATTCGGTAGGCGGCTGATCCGTAAACACGGTTGTAACATAAATACGGCCTACCCTGGCACGCAATTGTTCCTCACCCGTGATCCCTTTTGATTCAATCGTTTCGGTGAGTGTTTTACGGAATGCGTCCAGTTGTTCCGCGTATTTTATCAATTTTGTCTTGGTTTTCAAGTTTTTAACCAAGGCGGCCCGCTGGCTGGTGCTATCTCGGAGTGCTTTTACTCGGCCCTCCAAAAAGCCAAGTTCTTCAACCATAGCAAA
>JAAFHO010000766.1 GCA_013297575.1 Chitinophagales bacterium | reverse complement strand
GTTTGAACGAAACCTAATACATGGCAGTATTTAATATTCAATCCCCCCTCCTAAATTTTCGAAAACTTCACCACTTCCGTACCTCCATTGCCGCCACTTACATGCTCGAGATGAATAAAAGTATCCGACATTTCGATGATGCGCCAATCTTCTTCCAGTTCCGATAAAACGCTATTACCACTGTTAAAAGCCATAACGAGTTTGTTGGCACTGTCATCCACACCTGTTTGCCAGGTTCCTGCCCAGTTTTGGCTGTCTTTTTTTGCTTTCAGCACGCCATTACTGTCAAAATCAAAAGTATAGCCGTTGTAATCCGAAGTTTCGTCTTTGCTATCGTCGATAAAAGAGGTGATCTTCCACGTACCCGCTGCTGGTGTGGTAGTGGAAGGATTAGGAGTGGTAGTGGTACATGCCGTCATAAAACATACAACACAGAGTACGAATGCCGATAAAATTTTGAAATTTTTCATAATGAAGTAAATTTGTGAAACGAAATAATTTTCCACAAAACAACGGGGTTATGACAACTCGGCACCTACGAATTAGGCTCAATCGGGTTATTTATCGTACTGAATCGGTAAATTTTGTGCCTTTGGGTCATTGAGTGGCACTGTTTATTACACTTGGACAACAGCATTTTACGCTTGATCTACGCCAACCGACAACCCATGTCTGGCGTTTTTGGTGACATTTTCCAACGTCCATTCCAGTCGCCCGTTGTAAGGATGTTTCCTTTCGGTACAGGTCAAAATGCCGCAAATAGTACAAGATTGGGGCGGCAAGCAAGCATCCAAATGCACAAACATTTCTACATGATGGTCAAATGCCTGCCCGATCACATCGTGCAATTTTGCCGCTTCATCGTGTCCTTCAAGTACTTGAAAATACCACGGCACTGTTAAATGGCAATCCACATGTAGCGTATTACCAAACTTGATGGTGCGCAAATTGTGGATATCAATCCAATTATCGGGGCGTTCCTGATTGAGGGTATCAATGACTTGTTCAATGACCGATTGGTCGGCTTCGTCCATAATTCCACTGATGGTATTGCGGAGTATTTTACTGCCCTCTACAATAATCCAGATGGAAGAAATCATCGCCACTGCGCTATCAATCCACGATATTTTGGTGATTTGCAGTAAAATTAACCCAAAAATGATACCCACAGTGGTCCAAGTATCTGATTGAAGGTGCTTGCCACTCGCCATGAGTCCAATGGACTGCTCCTTTTTTCCTACGCGGATACACCATGCGCCAAGGCCAAAATTGATGATCGCAGTACTGGCAATAATGATCATACCCGCATCGAGGCGTTGTACAATATGTTGGTGCTGAAGGTTAATTAAGGATTCATAAATGATGATTAACCCCGCCACAATAATCAAAACGCCTTCCAACGATGCCGATAGCAATTCCGCTTTTCCATGTCCATAAGGGTGGTCTTCGTCGCGCGGGCGAATAGCCACCCGCAAGGCGTACAAACCCGTGAGACCAGTTACTACATTGACTGTACTTTCCAGTGCATCGGTGAGGACAGCCACTGAATTGGTCAGATAGTAGGCCAATATTTTGAGTGCAAATAATACGATGGAAATAGCCACCACCCATTTTTGCACTGTGATATTGCGTTGGTTTTGTACTTGCATATTGCTGTGTTTTTAACCAAAATAGCAGGTAAATCTAGCTAATGGACAGCAAATGTAGCAAATCAAACCAAGACCGACTAACTATCCTTGCAAGGCCCAAAAAAAGGTATTCAAAGCACTTAAATGCGCCCCAATTAAATACAAAGATGCAAATTGATCGCGTTGGTGGGTCGATGCAGGCAAGGCATGTTCGTACCGATCGGTTAACAGATCAGTTTCATAAGCCAAGCGCGACATGGATGCTGCGGGATTATTCAGATCGGTTGTTTCCCAAAATGAATGGTGTTTGGCCTGCGATATTTTCAGCAAACGGATACGGTGTTGGGGTGGTACCTGCTGCAAAAGAGCGGCTTCTTGGCCCAGTAATTCCAAATGAAATTGGCTAAGGATACTGGTTTTTATGGTTTGGTTGGCTTGCCGCGAAAGGTGCAGGTGTAGGCTGACGACATTGGCCGTGAGGGTTTGGGATTGGACGATTAAGTCCTCTAAAATTTGTAAAAAAGAAGTGGAATGTTGGTTTGTTGTTGAAAATGGTAGCGATACGGTGCCGCTTTTAGTCGTAGTAATTTGTGTGTATTGTCCCATGATATTTAAAGAATTAAGTAGTTTAAGGTAAGTATCCTAATAACGCACAAATAGTTGTATTCGTTGGCTAGGTACTTACTTTATGACACTTTGATGATGATTTACCCTGATTGAACACACGGGATGATTACTGATCAATCGCATCCCCCTGGCCCTACAATTAAGTACGATTCCTTTTAATTCTTCTCTTAGGAATGAAATTTAAGTACTTGGACAAAAATTAATTAAGTAAGTCGGGTTACATAATCGACACTTGTTGAATCAATAATTTCCTGTTTTACAAAAAGAATTATCGATTATTTGAGACAAAATAATTGTTTTTATATATTACTTGATAACGCTCTAAATTGACGACTTAACGATAATCTAACCACGAAGTGGTTAAACTTGAATAGCCCTGAATGAAATTCAGGGGATTAAGGGGGCATGTTTCGCAACCCTAAAAGGGTTGAACTTAATGAAACACCCATAATACGTTGATATTCAACTACTTCGTAGTTGTTAAATATTACCGTATGCTCAATCCCGAATTTCATTCGGGGCTATTCAAGTTCAACCACTACGTGGTTAGTTCATCGCTAAGTTGACGACATTAATATTCAAGTCATGCCGGAATTAAGTAGGTCTGGCTAAACAATCGACACTTCTTGAGATCGGAAGAGCG
>JAAFHO010000765.1 GCA_013297575.1 Chitinophagales bacterium | reverse complement strand
CCTCAGGGCAGAAATGCAGCAAGGGTATGTGGTTGAGCGATGTGCTCGGCGTTTTTTTTGATGTGCTAATGTGCTTGTAGCGTATTAGCACATTTTTTTTCACTATCAAATTCCCTTTATTTATGCAATTCTTTGTTGACACAGCCAACTTAAATGAAATCCGCGAAGCGGCCGAACTGGGTATCCTCGACGGTGTAACCACCAATCCCTCCTTGATGGCGAAAGAAGGCATCACCGGAGAGAAAAATGTATTGGACCACTACAAGGCAATTTGCAAGATTGTTGGCGATGATAAAGATGTAAGCGCAGAGGTAATTGCCACGGATTATGCCGGAATGATCAAAGAAGGCGTGAAATTGGCTGGTTTGCACGAGAATATAGTCGTAAAAGTACCGATGATTAGAGACGGTATCAAAGCCATTTCCTATTTCACCAACGAAGGTATTAAAACGAATTGTACATTGGTATTTTCTGCTGGACAAGCCATTTTGGCCGCAAAAGCAGGTGCTACCTACCTTTCTCCATTTGTGGGCCGCTTAGATGATATTTCTTGGGATGGTATCGCTTTGATCGAAGAAATTGCTGAAATTTATGAGACAACTGGTTTCGAGACTGCCATTCTCGCAGCGAGTATCCGTAGTCCTTTGCATATTGTACAGGCTGCAAAAGCGGGTGCGCATGTAGTGACTTGCCCATTGTCGGCTATTTTAGGTTTGCTCAACCACCCTTTGACCGATATTGGATTGGCTAAGTTTTTGGCCGATCATAAGAAGGCGAATGGATAATAAATGCTCTGTCATTTTTTTTGACGGAGGAATAATATAAATCATCCCGAATTTTAGCAAAAATGCTAGGATTCGGGATTTTTTTTATCTACAGATGGTAGTCGGTAATGCTTTTAAGACACTACCGCATGTATTCTTTTTCGTTGATGCGCTCCAGTACTTTTAGGTTTCTTTGCTTGTCGCCTGGGATTGCCATGTGGATTTGGTTCAGGATATTCAAAAAATTGCTATTGGACTGGTGTAATTGTTCCGAAATTTGGTTTTTCGAAATCCTGCTTAAAAACATCCTAAAAGCATCAATTTTTGCATCCAAGAGCGGGGATTTTGTTTCGTAATAGCATTTGAGTTCGATCCTTTTGGCCAAAAGATGGTTATCCGATGTGGGCATAGTAGCAGGTACTACAGCAAGCGCATCTTCAAATTGGCCATTAAAAGTATAAAAATTGGCTAGAGCGAGGTGGTAAAAATCCTGTTCGGGGGTATCATTGAGGATTTTATCTTTTTGGTCGCGGATAAAAGATTCACACCAATCAAATGCTTTATTGATTAACGCCGTTTGAGAAATGGAGATAAGCGAACTGGCTGTTATTTTCCCATCGTGGTGCAGGTATCCTTTTTCGTAGTGCTCTTTGGATAGTTGGAACAAGAGGGGATAAAATTCGTACCGACGCTTCATTGTTCCTAAAACACAAACATTTCTTAGGAGTGTTGAAAACTGCCGGATTATTGATGGTTCAATAAACGACTCATATTTTGCAAATAATGTGCGCAAATTTTCCACTTCTCCAACCGTTGTTTCTTTAGACTTCAACAATAAAAACACATAGTAAGTCAAATGAAGTAATGGGTGTTGCTCAATTAGGTTTTCAGGAAAATAGCTATGCTCAATAAGTGTGTTTATTTCTTCAGACATCTCTAAGGATGAGAAATAACCCATAGTCAAGTATTGATTGAGTAGCTCTATTTTTGAAGCCAAGTACGATGCTTCTAAACTTTCCAATACTGAATGAAACTTTTGGTGTGAATTTTTAATATCGTTTTGAAGCTCATTCTTGTAAATCTCATAACTGAGATCAAATTTTATTTTCAATAAAGGGACACTCTCTATTTGCTGCGTATTGGTTGTTTCCAACATCGAACTTGCTAAAATTTTATAGCGATTTTGCAAACCTTTTTCCCGCAAAAAAGCAAGTTGAAACAACTGCCGCTCCCTCAAAGTCTCCGGCTGCAAAAAAGCGTAGATTCCCGTAAAATTTCTTAATGCAATATGCAAGGCGGACAATACTTTTTCAATCTTCTTTTCTTTAAATTCTTGTCCCGGATATACCGCCGCAAAGGCGGCTTCTCGATCAAAATTTTTATTTTCATCCGTCGTAGGTTCTTTTATTTTTTCGATAAGGTAGCATAATAGCGCACTCATTTCATCCTGCATTACATTTTCCTGAAAAAAAGGCGACTGAATATACCTTTGAAAATCGACTAACTCTTTTGGAGTAAGCACTACTAATAAATCATAAATTTTAATGTTCATTGACATCTACTTTGTTATATTCCGCTCTTATTTTAATACTATACAAGCAAAAAATGGACTAAAACTCTATTTAAGCGTGTATATTTGGTAACGTATATGGTATCGGGTTTGTGTTTTTGCAGATTAAAAAATCCGTTTATTTCCATGTTCTATTGTTCCTTGTTTGGACTCAGCAAAAAAACTTACGGAAATTGGACGCAAAAATGTTATTAATTTTCGGAACGCCGTATTAATATCTTTGCAGCATCAAAGTTAAACAAAATTTTTTTTATTATGAGACTCAAGTATTTTTCTTTATTTCTTCTCCTTCTATTGGGTACCCACTATGCTATTGCCCAAGGCTCCAATTGTGAATTACCAGCCCCTGAAAACTTGGTAAATACGGTTAATAACCCGACTTTCCTTGCTTACACATTCTCGCCTGTGCAAGGTGCAACTGGATATCAAGTGAGTATTATTTACCCGAGTGGATCCCCTACTCAAACTTTTAAATTGTATGACCCCAATGCCTCCTCTTTTAGTGCTACGGTACTCAATGAGGCTAAAATTGTGCGAATTGCAGCGATGATTGGTGAATGTGTAT
>JAAFHO010000764.1 GCA_013297575.1 Chitinophagales bacterium | reverse complement strand
CTCGATACATATAATGATGAACAATACATTTTTAAAGATTTGAAATGACAGAATATGTGCCGAGCCCACGGCTCTCAAATGGTTGCGTAACCTTGGGGCGGATTGAAATCCGCCGCTACAACATGATCCGAGCCTAATGGCTCTTCGTTTTGCGTAAATTGGCTCAACCTACACCGCATTGGGCAATTTTAGCGAAAAAATTGGCAAAAACTAACGATTCGCAGCACATGAACCTAATTCGGTATAATGTCTAATGTTCCTAAGTATTTTTCAGCCGCCAACAGATGTAAATTTTGCTTCTCTTTCGGCATTTTATCAAACATATTCACCAACATGCCTAAACGCGGATTTTGTAAGAAAAAACCACGGTGTACATTCATAAATCGCCAAAAAAGCCCATCCCAGATGCTTTGCCATTCCCCTTTTTCATAATCGCTCATTTTCATTAGGTAATTACTGCCGCTGATATACGGCTTTGTGGTCATCAACCCACCGTCGGCAAATTGGGTCATGCCATATACATTGGGCACCATCACCCAATCATAAGCATCAACAAACAATTCCATAAACCAACGATACACTTCATTTGGATCAAATTCGCAGAGTAACATAAAATTACCCAATACCATCAGGCGCTCAATATGATGGCAATACCCGGTTTCAAGCGTTTGTTTTATCAATTCATCCAATGGTGGGATACCTGTTTTACCTGTCCAAAATGATTCCGGTATTTTCCGCGTAAATTTCCAATAATTCTGTGTGCGTTGTTGCCTACCCTCGCGCTGATAAACGGAACGGATAAACTCGCGCCAACCAAGGATCTGTCGAATAAACCCTTCTTGTGAATTGAGTGGAATTTCATGTTGCCGAGCGTAATTCATCGCTTTTTCCAATATATCTATCGGCTGTAGTAGCCCAATATTAAGCATTGGGGTAAGTACGCTGTGGTGAAGAATAGGCGATTTACGAACAATTGCATCTTCAAATTCGCCAAATTCCGCAAATCGCTCCTGTAAAAAGCGATCTAGCCATTGTTCACTTTCTTCAAAAGTAGATGGGTAAATAAATGTTGAAGATAATCCACCATAATTGTTCGGATAGTATTGCTTGATATGCTTTTCTGCGGCCTCCCAATATTTATTTTTGGAGGGGAATTGTATGCTGGGCGGTTGCTTGTTTTTAGGATAACGCGCTCTGTTTTCTGTATCGAAAGTCCATTTACCGCCCGACGGTTTATTATCGACTTCTAATAAAATTTGTTGTGTTTTGCGTTGGTGGATATAAAAATCTGTTTGGAAATATTTTTTTCTTCCTTCAAAAAAAGTATTAATTTCTTCCCGAGTATTGATAAAATTAGGGGAGTCATACACCTTACATTTGATGTTATTTTTTTCACACGCCGCAGTTATGCGTCGATCCAACCAATCATCGGTAGCATGCACATAATGAATTTCTTTTGTTCCTTTTTGGGCTACATCAGTAAGAAATAATCTAATATCACACAAGGGGTGCTGTGCGTCAATATAAGTCACTTGGTAACCTTTTTCCAGCAAGTAATCGTGATAAAATTGCATGCTGGCACGGTGCAATACTAATTTTTTTTTATGAAAAAGGTATTGATTGAAGTAAAGATACTCTTCTATCAGCACTATTGGACGATCCTTCGAAATGGCCGGATGCGTTTTGTAAAGTTGGTGTGGAAAAATAATAGTCATATTAATGATGCTTTTCTGTGCTATTACGGTACGTAATCAACCAGAATCAAACACTATTTTCAAAGGTATTGTTTATACTTTCGTGGGGCTAAACAACCGATGAATACCGAAAAGAGGGGCAAAATAAAGCCGCCAAATTTATACCATTATTAAAATCTCATGCTTCAAAACATGCATCAATCGTATAAAAACACCTACTTTCGCGCCATTCATGCGTACATATCGTCTCTGTTTTTTCTTTCTTTTTATGGGATATTGCTCCCAAATAGGTGCATATTCGCCTGCATTTCGGCACACGCCTGGAGATAGTCTTTTGTATAAACCTGTCCCAATTTATTCATTTACAGCGTATTATGGGGTATTTGTCAAACATAGTGCTCGGCTTACTACCAGAACAGGACAACAAGTAGCGGGAGGTGAAATTAGTTTTTCGTTACAAACCCGTGGAGCGTATCCTTGGCAAATAGCGCATCGGTTTCCGGCCGTTGGAGCAGGCGTGATTTGGCAAAACCCAGGCAAAGGGGCACATGGCAACCTTGTGGGTGTATTTCCGCACATGACCTTGTCGTTGGGGCAATTCAAGCATTTTGGCGTGTATTTTCGGGTGGGTACAGGGCTGGCATACGCCCAAAGGCCACATGATTCCTTTACCAATCCCAATGAAAATGCGCTCGGTTCTTATTGGAACAATGTTACCCAATTTCGATTTACTGCGACGGGCCAATTAACGCCACATTTGCAAGCTTCCACGGGCGTAAGCCTAACACATTTTTCTAATGGGAGCTTTGAATTACCAAATTTCGGAATAAATATCCCATCATTTGTGCTTTCTTTGGGCTATCATAAACGCCCTATCAATCGAAAAAATTTTAATACTATTACTGTTCAACAACATAATAAACGGCGATTGGGGGGGCAAATCAATAGTAATTTCGCGCGTATCGAATACGTGAGTTTGGATGGCCCCAAATACTTGGTTTGGTCGGTTACTGGCGCAGCTACTTATCTATTGCACCGTTATAACCGTATTGCTGCGGGCGCAGAATGGGAGCACAATAACGGCGTGGAAGCGTGGTTATTTAACAATACTTTACTGGGCAACGATCGTTCCGATGCCCATCGAGGGGCCAATCGTTTAGGCGTTTTTGTGGCCGATGAGTTTTTGTACGGACCTCTTGGTATTTA
>JAAFHO010000763.1 GCA_013297575.1 Chitinophagales bacterium | reverse complement strand
TAATCCGAGCCTAACGGCTCTTTAAGACTTGGATACAATTAATTTTATTACCCTTTTAGTACTATTTCCTGTCCGGGTGTTGTTTTTATTTGTAGCATTTTACCCTCCATTAAACCGTATTTCAACGTAACTGGCGCATATACAACACAAAGTCCTCCCAAATGCGAAACAATTTTGACGGTTTTTATCACGAGTTTATTGTCTATGGTTTCCCAAGTAATATCCACTTCAAAACCGCCGCGTGCCCGAAGTCCGCGTACACTACCACTAGGCCATGCTGTACTTGGCAAAGCCGGCAAAATATCAATCCAACCTTCGTGCGATTGCAAAAGCATTTCGGCAATACCTGCCGTTGCGCCAAAATTACCATCTATTTGAAATGGCGGATGCGCATCGAACAGATTGGGATAAAGCCCGCCTTTTTCACCATAATGATGACCAGGATCAACTGGTTTCAGTAAATTATTTAAGATGGTTAAAGCATGGTCTCCATCGCGTAAACGCGCCCATAAATTGATTTTCCAACCCATACTCCATCCTGTTGCTGCGTCGCCGCGTTGTGTCAATGACTTTTTGGCTGCTTCAAAGAATAAACTGTTAGTTTCCGTAATTTGATTGCCCGGATACAACCCATATAAATGCGATAAATGGCGGTGGTATGGATCTTCTTCTTCATAATCGGCGTTCCATTCCAATAATCGGCCATCTTTTCCTATCCTGAATGGCTGTAGTTTTGGTAATAACTGGTTCAATTGTTTTTTATAAGCCGCATCTTTGATTTTGAGCACTTTCATGGCTTGTTGGCCATTGGAGAGTATTTCTTTGGTTAAAGCCAAATCCATTGCAGGCCCAGGTGATGTTTCGAGTATTTTTCCGTTGAGAACATAACCATTTTCGGGCGAAATACCAAAAGGCGTTTCATAGTAGCCTTCTTTGTTTTTGACCAATAATCCCGCTACAAACTGGCCTGCTCCGCGTAAAGTGGGGTAATGTTCACGTAAAAAAGCCGTATCGCCCGTAAACGAATAATGTTCCCAAATATGCTGCGAAAGCCACGCACCGCCCATCGGCCAATTGGCCCAACGAGGGGAGCCTTTACCATAATCGCCCACCGGAGCCGATTGTCCCCACAAGTCCACATTATGGTGTGCGCACCAACCCGGAAGTCCGTAATTGATGGCAGCGGTTGCTGCTCCATTGCGTGCTGTTCGTTCTATCAAATCAAATAAAGGTGCTGTACATTCCGACAAATTACAGATTTCCGCAGGCCAATAATTCATCTCTGTATTGATATTTACGGTGTAGTTGCTACTCCAAGGTGGCCGTACATCTTTGTTCCAAATACCTTGTAAATTAGCCGCTTGGCCGCCCGCTCGTGAACTGGAAATCAGCAAATACCGACCATAATGAAACAACAAAGAGACTAAGCCAGGGTCTTGATTTTTGGCATAGCTTGCAATGCGTCCATTGGTATAATCATCCATGCCACGTCGTTCTGGCAATCTAAGTTCTACTCGATTATATAATGCTTGATAATCTTTTAAATGATTGTCTAATAGTTGATTACAAGATTTTTGAGCAGCATTTTTTAATATTTTTTCTACTTCAAGTGCAGGATTTTCAGTATTACTGCTCAATTCTGATGCCAATAAAAGCATTACTTCGCCTCCTGTCCAAACGGTAATACCCGTTGAATCATACTGAAAACGAGCATTTGGCGCAACAACTTGCAACCCTATTTCTGCTACCATGCCTACCCCGTCCCAATCATCGTATAGTACAGCTGCATCGCCTTGGAACTCACCACGGTAGGATGGTTCGACGTGTTTGGGTGCTTTTACGCTCATTTTAAGTATGCCATTTTCTATGCGTATTTTATGGTGTAGTGCCGCCCCAAAACTTACCCTAAAGCACATGTCCTGCCGCATTCTTCTGCTTAAGTCAACCACCATTACCTGATCGGGGTAACTGATAAATGCTTTTCGAGTAATGACATAATTTAGGCTATCTAGGCCTGAAGTAACACGTGCAGTGGCTGTTTTTAGATTTAGGTCGCGACTATAAGCCTTTTCTTTTACAAAGTCACTAATGTATTCTATATGTAAATCCCCCAAAGGCAAAAAACTTTGCGTAAATGGCCCTTGCATTTTTTTTAACAGTGCTTGGCCTTCTTCATATTCGCCGTTGGCCATACGTTTTTTTAGGGCTTCAAACGCGGGTTTTGCAGTTGGGTTATTCCATTCCTTTGGTGCTCCAGACCAAAACCCCGTATGGTTCAATTGGATCAAATCGCTATCTGGCCGCCCCCACCACATGGCACCAATGATACCGTTTCCAATTGGTATAGCTTCTTCCCAGTAACGTGCTGGGGTATCATAACTTAGCCGATGCAAATTGGCATCGAAATCGATATCCATCCTCTGTGCATGGAGCGAAGTGGAAAGCAGTAGTAATAGTAGTATGCGCATGGTGCGGTATCGTTTTTTTTTAAAAAAGTAGCACCAAAGATAATATCAATACTTTAAAAAAGAACCGTAAATACCCTAAAAATGATGCACCATGACTATAAAATCAGTAAGGGGTGCTTTCCGGTCATCGGAAGCACCCCCTCACTATTTAATACGCGATAAAACGAAGTATTATTTCACCTTAATTTTATAGTGTGGTGTTGGATTTAAAGGACAGATATAAACATAATCGCCTCCTGCCGTAAAATCAACCACACCTGTGTAAGCGGCTTCACCTGCTTTTACTGTTTTGCTTGCAAAGGAATTAGGGACATTGTTTTTCATCACATCTTTGCCCGCATCTTCTGCTTTTTGGATAACAAAACCAAGTTCGTGGTCAACATTTTGGTTAACAATGCGGAACTGGTATTTACCCGGTTTGAGTTCGAGTTCTT
>JAAFHO010000762.1 GCA_013297575.1 Chitinophagales bacterium | reverse complement strand
TACAAATTCGGTGGCCATTGCTTGCGCATTACTAATCACCTGACGGCCATACGCTGCAAAAGACGGGTCAAGTGCTTCGCCAAATGCCACTGCTTTAGCCGCAATGACATGCTCCAATGGGCCACCCTGCATACCCGGAAACACACCCGAATCCAAAATGGACGACATCATAATGGGTGCGCCTTTTTTGGTGGTACGTCCCCACGGGTTTTCAAAATCTTTACCCATCATAATAATACCGCCACGTGGCCCGCGGAGGGTTTTGTGGGTAGTACTAGTCACAATATGGCAGTGCGGAACGGGATCGTTGAGTAATTTGCCAGCAATAAGTCCCGCAGGATGCGCAATATCGGCCAATAGCAACGCACCTACTTCATCGGCAATGGCACGGAAGCGGGCATAATCCCAATCGCGGGCATAAGCAGAAGCACCACAAATAATTAATTTAGGCTTTTTGTCGCGTGCAATAGCAGCCACTTTATCCATGTCAATACGGCCTGTTTCGGCTTCTACACCGTAAAACACTGGACTATATACCTTACCCGAGTAGTTGACTGGAGAGCCGTGGGAAAGGTGACCACCGTGTGCCAAATCGAAGCCTAAAATGGTATCGCCTGGTTGCAAACAGGCCAAAAACACTGCAGCATTGGCTTGTGCACCGGAGTGTGGTTGCACATTGGCATAAGCCGCACCAAAAAGTTGCTTGAGCCGATCTATGGCAATTTGCTCAATTTGATCCACGATCTCGCAGCCTCCGTAGTATCTTTTTCCTGGATAACCTTCCGCGTATTTGTTGGTTAAGCAGGTTCCCATTGCATCTAGTACGGCTTGGGAAGTAAAGTTTTCAGAAGCAATGAGTTCAATACCATTGCGTTGGCGTTCGAGTTCTTTCTGAATCAGGGAAAAAATGGGATCCATATTTATGTTGTTTGATATATTTTAATGTATTACAGGGTGCAAATCTGCTATCTGTTTAAATTCGGGTGCAAAAGTCGGAATAAAACTGGAAACGATAGTTCCTTCGTTAAATCAAAATTAAATTTTGCTCCAATTGGGCTAAATTACAGATCAATATGCCCCACCTTCACCGCTGCACCAAAGAATAATTCCACCTTGTCGGCAGTATTTACTTCGTTTTCGGTGGTATAAAAAGTTCGGGTAGCATTTTTGCTACAAAGTTGATCCATCCATCCGTGTCTTTCGAGGTATTTTTGGAGGCTATTGGCTACAATTTCCCCTTGTTCTATCAATCGGATATGCGGAGGTGTATAGGCCCTTATTTTATCCATCATCAAAGGATAATGGGTACAACCGAGTACAATACTATCAATTTGATCGGATTGTGCCAGCAATTGGTGGATGTATTTTTGTACAAAATAATCGGCACCGGGGCTATTAAATTCGCCATTTTCAATCAAAGGCACCCATAACGGGCAGGCTTCCTGATAGACTTTCACATCAGGGAAAAACTTCTCTACTTCCAATGGGTACGATGCTGATACGACGGTGCCTGTAGTGGCCAATATGCCCACCGATCTGGTTTGTGAATAAGCGCCGATCACCTCTGCCGTAGGGCGAATAACCCCTAAAACACGGTGTTGCGGCGAATAACGCGCCAAATCGCGCTGTTGAATCGTGCGTAATGCCTTTGCCGATGCCGTATTGCAGGCCAAAACGACCAAAGGGCACCCCATGGCAAATAGCCGCTCGACGCATTCCAGCGTATATTTATAAATGACTTCAAAAGACCGAATACCATACGGCGCACGGGCATTATCGCCTAAATAAATATAGTCGTATTGCGGCATTTTTTTGGCAATTTCCCGAAAAACAGTAAGGCCGCCATAACCTGAATCAAATATGCCAATTGGTCCCATAAGGTGTGTGTCGTCTATTTTTTTTGTTCTACAATGGATATGGCACAGCCGCCGCCAGCAGCGAGTCGGAGGGTCAATTTATCGCCTTTTTTTACTTTTCTTTTATAAATGACGACCGGATAAGGGTTGGTTTTGTAGTGGGCGGTTTTGCCATCGGCATAAAAAGTGGCTTCGTAGGTTTTTCCGGCTTCCAAAAAATCTAATTTTGATTTGAGTACGCGGGGCGTTTCATCCGTAATACTTCCGATAAACCAGTTGTTTTTACCTTTTTCGCGGCGTGCAATGGTGAGGTAGTTACCCACTTCGGCGTTGAGCACCTTGGTTTCGGACCAATCAACAGGCACATCGCGGATAAACTGAAATACATCGAGGCGTTTTTCGTAGTTTTCGGGTAAATCGGCAGCCATTTGGATCGGCGAATACATCGTTACGTACAATGCCATTTGGTTGGCCACCGTGGATTGTATAATTTCTTTTTTGTTCTTATCATAGGTATTCATGCGGGTTTCAAAAATACCCGGCGTATAGTCCATTGGTCCACCCAAAATACGGGTAAATGGCAACGTAATCACATGACTGGGCGCATTACCCTTGCTCCAAGCATTGTATTCCATACCCCTTCCTGCTTCGCTCGACATATAATTGGGCCAAGTGCGGTGCGTACCACTTGGGCGCACGGGTTCGTGCATATCCACCATGAGTTTGTTTTTGGCCATCCGGCGCGCCACTTCTTCGTAGTGGTTGACCATCCGCTGGCCATCGTGCCATTCGCCTTTGGGTTGGATATAGCCGACATAGCCTGTTTTGGCCATTTCTATACCATGTTTTCTCATGTAGGTATATGCAGCATCCATTTGGCGTTCGTAACTGGGTACTGCCGATGATGTTTCGTGGTGCATAATGATTTTTACACCTTTTGCTTTACCATAAGCGGCCAATTCGTCCATATTAAAATCGGGGTACGACTTTGTAAAATCAAATACTTCTGGTTTCATTTTATTGAACCATTCTTCCCAACCGTCGTTCCA
>JAAFHO010000760.1 GCA_013297575.1 Chitinophagales bacterium | reverse complement strand
GGGAGAAACGTATAAAGTGGTCATTGTAATTTGGAAATATATGGTTAAACCATTTAAGTACGCTGCAAATATGTGGTAAAGTGATTCATATATGCAAGCTATCCAATGGACTTTTTATTTTATCCCAACTTTTTTTCGTAATATGGGTATAAATCTCTGTTGTTTTGCTACTTTCATGTCCTAATAAATCCTGAATATATCGCAGCTCAACACCCTTTTCAAGTAAGTGGGTCGCAAAGGAGTGGCGCAGGGTATGCACAGTCGCCAAGGGATTAATACGTGATTTCTCCTTTGCTTGTGTAAATATGGCTTGTACGCTACGGTCACTATAAGCACCACCGTCGCTGCCTTCAAAAAGCCAATGTACTGGTTTGTATATCTCCATATATTGCTTCAATATCTGCTCAAATTTACCAGAAAGTAGCGTACAACGGTCTTTTTTACCCTTTCCATCGCGTACAAAAATACGATGGCTTTCCGTTTGTATATCTGTCAAGCGTAGTTTGGTGACTTCTCCAAGCCGTAATCCGGCTGAATAAATAAGCATTAAAATACAGCGGTGTTTTAAGTTTTCCACGGCTTTCAATAGGCTGGTGACCTCTTCTTCGGTGAGTACTTGTGGTAGTTTTTGTGGTTTTCTAGCCTGCACCAAACCTTCTACTTTATCAAACTGCTTAAGCACTTCGCAATAAAATATTTTGATGGCGCAGCATATTTGATTTTGATAGGATTCCGTGATGTGTTTATCCTGTATTAGTTGATAAATATAGGCATTGATCTGTTTTCGGGTAATTTGACTGGGTTTAATGTCATCATAAAATCGAATAAATTGCCGTAAACTATTCTTATAACTTTTAATGGTTCGCCAGCTGTATCGCTTCAACTGTAGCACCTCATCAAGCGCCTTTATAGCAGCCTCATAACGGGCCGGTATTTCTTTTTTTTCGGCTTTCCATTGCTCTTTTTTGGGAATATGGATTTGTTCAGGAATATCCTCCCGAACCTTAATATTCCAATATAACATGCTGCTTTTGAAGAACTTATCAATAAATCGAAGTGTTAATTTGGTATAAGGAACAACCCAAACTTTATACTCTGGTTCCCATTGTCGGCCATGTATGTTTTTGAGGGTAGAAAGGTGGTCGGGTACCAATGTTTGCGGTAGATACAAACATAAGCATTCTTCATTAATGGGGTGCTGATTGATACTTAATGCCTGCTCGGTATAAGCAATCTTAGGATGTGTTGTGGGGGGCAACCCTTTATATTGCGGTTCAGGAGAACGCGCGCGTTCTTTACCAATAAAATGAGGTGTTTTGAGGTTTTTTGCGCTTTCTATTGATTCAACTGGGGTAAAATAATGTGGTATTGTAGGCGTATTTCTTGACGGTAACATATTGGAAACACCCTTTGGGATAGTTGTTCCTTCCTGTTTTTGCCTGATAATTTCGTACCCAGAAAACACGGATTGAAATATACTCCAAGCGGTAGAGGTATATGGAATATGCCATGCTTTGAGTGAGGGTTCCCAACGGCTTCCTTCTATTTGTCGCATGCGCTGTGGCATACTAAAATCAGTCTGTTGTTGTTGGACGAGAATGCGACTTTCCTTATCTAATTGAAACGGAGAAATGATTAACTTCATACTATTTTAATTTTATGTTGCAAAAATAAGTAAGAATATTTTTTTAAAGTGCTGATTAGCAACATTTTAAAAACATAGCCGTTTTTAACGGTTAACTAACGGTTAAGTAACGGTTAGAAACGACTAACTTTGCAGGATGGAACAACAGTGCTTACAATGCAATAAATCATTCAAGGGAAGAAGCGATAAAAAATTTTGTAGTGCAGACTGCAAGAATAGTTACCACAGTCAACATCGGAAAAACACTAGAACCGAGGTCGAAGAAATAGACGGGTATTTACACCGCAATAGAGAAATATTGGCCTTACTCATGGGCGATGGTGTCAAAGACACGATTGAGCGCAGCGTTCTTGTCAGGGCTAAGTTTCGTTGGGAATACTGCACAGGCATCTATAAAAATAAAGAGAACAAAATTTACTATATTGTTTACGATTACGCATGGATGGAATTTACAGAACAGAAAATACTCATTGTCAGAAAGTGGAAAAAAGCATAATCCACTTTTATTGGTGTCGATAGCGGTTATTCTCCTAAAATCCACTCAGGAATCATCAGATCACCCACTTATAAAACGAAACAACTCCACCCACCTCTAAATCTCCTGACCATTTTTTTACAAAGATTTAACACCTTATCTGTATTAAATCTAAATAAAAATAAGACCTTTGCGCCCGTTATTATTTAAACACACAAACACATTATTTTATGAATATGCTACTTAAAAATTCATTGTTTTTACTCGTACTTGGTTTGTTTTTTACAGCCTGTAACCCCGACGAACAGCAAGCGCCCTTAGTACTCCCGGACACCTATACTGCCCCTAGTTTTACACAAAATACAACCCAACAAGCCGCCATTCGTACCCAAATGGAGGCTTTAGTCACCGAAATAAAAAAAGGTCGTACCCCCGGAACGGTATTGGATGGCGCGGTACTGACCAGTCTTTTCCAAACCGGTAATCCAAGTATAAAAAGTATCACGACACCTTATTATATAGGTCGCTTAGAAAATACGGGCAACTGGTTGGACGAACTGACCAAGTCCAGCGGCAACGCGTATATATTGGGCACACCCGTCGGACAAGGTGGCACTTTTGGAGGTTATCTTTTTGACGAAAATGCCTTGGAAATGGAGCAAATGATCGAAAAAGGCTTGTTTGGTGCTGCTATGTACCACCACGCTATTACTTTGATGCAAGGTACGATTACGCTGGAAACTGCCGATCAATTGGTGTCTATCTACGGCGCGCACCCCGATTTCCCGAACACACCTAC
>JAAFHO010000761.1 GCA_013297575.1 Chitinophagales bacterium | reverse complement strand
ACGCGTACTTGCTCAAACATCACCTGCCCATGCCCATAAGGCGCATCGTAGGTGCCAAACACGGGTAGCATCCGTTCTATGGTAACGCCAGGTGTGTCCACATCTACCAAAACCATGCTATGTTGGGCGTGTTTGGGATTATCTGGGTTGGACAAACCCATAAATATCAATAATTTACAATCAGGGTGGCCTAAACCTGTACTCCACCATTTTCGGCCATGAAGTAATACATGATCGCCATCTTGGGTGATGGAGGCCTCCAGATTTGTAGGGTCGCTGGAGGCTACTGCTGGCTCGGTCATACAAAAGGAAGAACGTATTTTGCCCGATAATAGCGGTTGTAACCACCTTTCTTTTTGTGCTTCGGTGCCGTATTTCCAGATCAATTCCATATTTCCAGTATCCGGGGCATTGCAATTGAACACTTCAGGGGCGAGTAAGGAGTGTCCGGTTATTTCGGCCAAAGTAGCGTATTCTGTATGTGTCAGTCCGCTTATTTCGGGTAGGAACAGGTTCCAAAGCCCTTGTTCCTGCGCCAGTGTTTTGAGTGCTTCCAAACGTGGATCAAGCGTCCATTCGCGCCAATTGGCAGTATGTGGAGCGCGTTCCTGTATAATTTCGGCTTCTAATGGCAAAATATGCGTGCGCATGAACGTTTCCAAGCGCTGAATGAGCGCTTGGGTATTAGGGGCGTGTTGGAAATGCATATTGTTGGTGTTGAAGTAGATTTATAAATTGTGTTGCTTTTTATGATGCCCGATTTTTTGGGTGTATCCAATTTTGATGTTTTGACGATGAGCGATAAAACAATAGCGGGCATGGAATATTACGGCGAATGTATGCTGTTTTCTTATTTATTCGTATCTCGATTACACTAATTATGTATTTATGCTACCCGATTACAAAAAAATAGACTTGCCGTAGCGGAAAGCACTATCAGCAAGTCTATTTGAGATAAATAGTATTTAAAAATCAATATATTAAGCCATTTTTGCTAGATATGCTTGGGTAGCACTCAGACCCGATTGGTATAGTGCATCTTCCTGCTCTTTGGTCAGATTAAAATTCGTTCCAGAAATACCTAAGTCATCAATGAAAACTGATCTTTTTACTTGTTCTGGATCATTTAAAACAAGCACAGATTGGGCATCCAAGCTCGTTTCAAAAGTTATTTTGACATAATTCAGTAATTTGTCAAAGGACAGGTCATTGGGTTTTGGTATTGCTTGTAGGTTCGCCAAATAAAATCCTAAGGTCTCTGGATTGGGTTCGCTCCCAGTATCAAAATGGGTAATTGGATAATTGTAAATCAAACCGCCATCTACATAAATATGGTCATCTGGGGCATTATTAGAGAATTTCCAAGCTTCGAAAAACATGGGAATGGACATGGATGCTCTGACGGCTTCGGCCACAATAACATCTGGAGTAGTAGCAAACGAAAACACCTTCAAACTTTGTAAATTCAGATCCGAGGCAAAAACGTATAAATCTTTAGTTTTTTGGTTTTGTCCATCGGTAAAATTATAAAAATCGCGGAAAGTTGCATTTTCTGAAAGCCCTTTTTTTGCAATATTACTTTTTACCCATGCGAGCAGCGCATCTCCTGCATAAAGTCCATATTTGAACGGGATGCGTAAAATGCTTTTATCATCCTCAAAAGTACTAAAACTAGTCGAGTTTACAATACTTTGAATCTCGTCAGCAGTGTAATTTAAACTGACCAGCGTTGCGGTAATCGCGCCAGCAGAAGTTCCCGCTACTTTTTCAACTTGTGGCAAAATATTGTTTGTTTCAAGTACTTTTATTGCACCTGCATAAGCGATGCCTAGCACTCCGCCACCTTTAAATGCTAAGTTTTTAATCGTTGCCATATAATTTGTATTATTTATATTTAATGCACTATTAATGCAATAGATTCTTTGGGACAAAGGTAATATCAAATATTCCGGCTAAATACCCGTATAAATACCTGTTTTAGGCTGATGCTGAAGTAGCATCAGCAACAGTATCTCAAAATTTTAAACCTGAAATATTTACGTTATTTAAACGCCATTTCTAAGCCGAGATAAATACAATTAATAATCCCATAACCTTAAATTTATATTATGTTAATATTGGCTATTGACCTTTGTGGCTGTTTTAAGGATTTTACTTTTAAATCAAAAAAATAGTTACATGAAAAAAGTTAACAAATTACTTTTTGCAATGCTGTTGTTTGCTTTTCAATTAAGCGCGCAGACCATTGTAAACATTACAGATGCTGACATTCAGCCTGGCCAAACTGTCAACTGGACTAAAAACAATGTCTATGTATGCGACGGTTTAGTCTTTGTTGAAGACGGATCTACACTAAATATCGAAGCGGGTACAGTGGTGAAATTCACCCCACGCGCCGATCTTGGTAATCCTTCGGCATTGGTTATTGCCCGTGGCGGTAAAATCTTCGCTGAAGGTACGGCTGCCGAACCCATTATCTTTACTGCCGAAGCAGATGACGTAAATAACCCAACTGATTTGGGCCCAAAAGACAATGCGCTTTGGGGTGGTCTTGTGATCTTGGGTAAAGGTGTTACCCGTAAAAACGGTAACGCGGTAGTAAATATCGAAGGTATCCCAACTACTGAGCCACGTGGCGAATATGGAGGAACAGATAACACAGATAATTCAGGTGTACTGAAATATGCATCTATCCGTCATGGTGGCCGCCAGATCGCTTCTGGTAGCGAATTAAATGGCCTTAGCCTTGGTGGTGTAGGTAGTGGTACAAAACTAGAGTATATAGAAATTTATGCAAACTCCGATGATGGTATTGAGTTTTTTGGTGGTGCACCAAACCTCAAATACGCAGTAGTAGCATTCTGCGAAGATGATTCTTACGACTGGGACGAAGTTTATACAGGTAAAGGCCAGTTCTGG
>JAAFHO010000076.1 GCA_013297575.1 Chitinophagales bacterium | reverse complement strand
CTAGGCCGCGATACCATTAGCCACAACATCTACGGACATTTTGCCGAGCACCTTGGCCACTGTATTTACGGCGGTTTTTATGTGGGCGAAAATGCTAAAATCCCTAACGTAGATGGTGTACGCAAGGATTTAATCGAGGCTTTGAAAAAAATGAAAGTGGGCAACTTGCGCTGGCCAGGCGGCTGTTTTGCTGATACTTACCAATGGAAAGACGGCATTGGTCCCAAAAAAGACCGCCCCAGCATGGTCAACGTATGGTGGGGTGGCGTTACGGAAGATAATTCCTTCGGTACCCACGATTTTCTCAACCTCTGCGAGGCCATCGGTGCAGAGCCGTATCTGGCGGGTAATGTAGGTAGTGGATCCGTTAAGGATTTATCCGATTGGGTCGTGTACACCAACAGCGAAAAAGGTAGCCCAATGAGCGAATTGCGGCGCAAAAATGGTCGCGAAAAACCGTGGAAAGCCAAAATGTGGGGTGTAGGTAACGAAGCGTGGGGTTGCGGCGGCAATATGAAAGTGGATTATTACGCTAATATTTACAAGCAATACGCTACGTTTATGACCGATTGGGGCAATAGTGGCAAAATGTTCCGCGTGGCATCCGGTGCCAGCGACGCCGATTATAACTGGTCGGAAGTACTGATGCGCGATATACCACATAACCTGATGGAAGGTATCGCACTGCACCATTACTCGGTGATCGACTGGAACAAAAAAAGTTCAGCAACCAATTTTACGGAAGAAGAATATTTCAAGACCATGAAATCGGCCATTTTGATGGAAGAACTCATCACGCGGCACTCCACTATTATGGATAAATATGACCCTAACAAAAAAATCGCGCTGGTCGTGGACGAATGGGGCGGATGGTACGATGTAGAGCCAGGTACCAATCCAGGTTTTCTTTTCCAACAAAACACCATGCGCGATGCAATGCTTGCTGGAGCAACATTACATATTTTCCACGACCACTGCGACCGCGTTCGGGTAGCCAACCTCGCCCAAACGGTGAATGTACTGCAAGCGGTCATACTCACAGAGGGCGAAAAGATGATTCTAACCCCTACTTACCATGTGTTGGAAATGTTCAATGTACACCAAGATGCGCTGCATTTACCACTCGATTTGAAGGTGAACAATTATGTTTTTGGTAGTGAAAAATTGCCCGCAGTATCCGCTTCTGCAAGCCGCGACAAGGCAGGAGTAACGCATGTTTCTTTGGTCAATATTGACCCTAATCACCCACAAGAAGTAACAATTTCGGTGCGAGGCATGGACGCAACAGGTGTTTCAGGCCGTATCCTTAGTTCGGGAAAAGTACAGGATTATAACTCCTTTGATAAGCCTGATTTAGTAAAACCAGTCGAATTTAAAGGCGCATCCTTGAAAAATGGGGTATTGAAGGTGGTACTGCCGCCGGTATCGGTGGTGGTGCTGACGTTGAAGTAAGTGAGGTAATTACAAATGGTTCAAAACGAAACAAATAACAATGACGGATAAATACAAATCACTCAAAGAAGCCGCTTACGAGGCCAATATGGAAATCCCTCGTCAAAAACTCGCCATTTATACCTTTGGCAATGTATCAGCAATTGACCGAGCAGCGGGTATAGTAGCCATCAAACCGAGTGGTGTGCCTTATGCTGAATTGAAAGTATCCGATATGGTGCTGGTGGATTTGGACAATCAAGTGGTGGAAGGCTCTGCTCGTCCGTCGTCGGATACTAAAACGCATATTTTATTGTACCGAAATTTCCCCACAATTGGAGGCATTTGTCATACGCATTCGACGTATGCGGTGGCATGGGCGCAGGCCGTGCGGGCAATCCCAAATCTAGGGACTACCCATGCCGATCACCTAACCCATGCCGTTCCTGTAACAGCAGTAATGACCGATGCGATGATTCAGGGCGACTACGAACACGAAACAGGCCAACAGATTTTGGATGTTTTTCAACAGGAAAATCTTTCGCCCGAAGTCGTAGAAATGGTACTGGTGGCCTGCCACGGGCCGTTTACATGGGGCAAAGACGCAGCAAAAGCGGTTTATAATGCTGGTGTTTTGGAAGAAATTGCAAAAATGGCTTACCTTACCCTCCAAATAAATCCCCTCGCACCGCCAATTAAACAAACATTAATGGATAAGCATTTTTTTAGGAAACATGGTAAAAATGCTTATTACGGACAAGACTGTTAAACCAACAACATTATGCAAGTCATACTAGGTATCCTTTTTCACACCATCGGCGGCATCTCGTCGGGTAGTTTTTATATGCCCTTCAAAAAAGTAAAAGGTTGGGCTTGGGAGAGTTTTTGGATTGTTGGCGGACTGTTTTCGTGGCTCATTGTGCCACCTATCGCGGCTTGGCTCACCATCCCTAATTTTTCCAGCATCATCAGTGAAGCTGCCAGCCATGTGAAGGGTTTTGTATTCCTTATGGGGCTATTATGGGGCATCGGGGGACTTACCTATGGTTTGGGCGTGCGTTATTTGGGTATGTCTTTGGGCAACTCGATTGTTTTAGGCTTTTGTTCCGCCTTTGGTGCTTTGGTGCCGTCTATTTATTACAGCCTCAATCCTACGCCTGGCAAAACCTCATTTACCGATATGCTCCAACATGCTGGCGGTCAATTGGTTTTGCTGGGTGTACTGGTTTGCTTGATTGGCATTGCCTTTTCGGGCAAAGCAGGCATTATGAAAGAGGCAGATTTGAATCTTGATAAAGAAAAAAATACTTCGGAATTTAGCCTCGTAAAAGGACTTATCATTGCGATCGTTTCGGGCATTTTAAGTTCTTTTTTCAATTTTGGCATAGAAGGTGGCAAACCAATGGCAGAAGAGGCCGTTCGACAAGGATTTAACCCCTTGTTTCAGAACAATGTTACTTATGTCGTACTACTTTGGGGTGGCCTGACGACCAATTTTTTATGGTGTATGTATTTGAATTTCAAAAACAAAACCTTTGGCGACTATACCAATCAGCAAACGCCGATCACAAAAAATGTCCTTTTTTCAGGTATTGCAGGCACAATGTGGTTTTTGCAATTCTTCTTCTATGGCATGGGCGAAAGCAAATTGGGCAATGGTGCCAGCTCATGGATTTTGCACATGGCAACAATTATCCTAACGGCTAATGTATGGGGACTTTACCTCAAAGAGTGGTCAAGTGTGAGTAAAGCCACTTTTCGCACTTTTTTGCTGGGAATTGGGTTAATTTTGCTGTCGATCGTATTGGTAGGCATTGGAAATGCGATGTAAGGGCATTTAATTAAACCTAAAAATATCCTCCAAAGCAACCTTTAAATCGGGAAAAATAACGCATTCCAATACCTCTTCTTTGACATAAATCGTGGCTGGGCTATAAACACCCGATTCGGTGAGGTGAAATTGAAAAGCACATTCGCGTTCAGGATCAACAATCCAATATTCACGGATTTCGTTTTCTTCGTAGAGTTGTTTTTTGGTTTTCATTTCTTTTGTTGAATTACCCGGAGAAAGTATTTCAACCACCAAATCAGGCGCGCCCAAACAGCCTTTGTCGTCGAGTTTTTCTAAATCGCATACGATACAAATGTCCGGTTGAACAACTGTGACAATGTTTTTGTTGGCTTTGGCAGATTTACTTTTATCTAGAAGGCGGACATCGAAAGGGGCGGCGTAGGCACGACAAGGATGGTTGGCAAAG
The DNA here is from genome assembly GCA_013297575.1 of Chitinophagales bacterium. GTDB lineage: Bacteria > Bacteroidota > Bacteroidia > Chitinophagales > Saprospiraceae > M3007. The sequence continues at coordinate 10,060 of JAAFHO010000076.1, read as the reverse complement.
TGATTACCAATTTTAAGGGTTAATGACCATGAAATCTCCTGATGCTTACGGCTCGGTGTCGATATTGGAAAGATTTTGCCTTTGATGATTTCTACGGTTTGCTCAAATTTCCAAGTCAGGTAATCGGCGTAGGTGTAAAGCCCATTTTTTAGGTCAAGTTGCTCAATATTGATGATGTGGCCCATTTTTACGTGCTGATTTTGATTGCAAAAATAAGGGATATTTTGAAATATTGATCTGTTAAAAAGTCAAAACAATAATCACCACTCAAAATTCATTTTAACAAAAAATACTGCAATTAATGCAAAATTTTAACCACGTCTCCTATCTTTGGAACGAACAAAAAGCCGCTGAAATCTCCCACGACGAAGTGGCACTCCTCGTATATCGCTCCAATCTGCTCGGTGCCGACCTCCGCCTCACCAATTACGGCGGCGGCAATACTTCGTGCAAAGTGCTTGCCCGCGACCCGCTTACAGGCCAAGAAGTAGAAGTAATGTGGGTAAAAGGCAGTGGCGGCGACCTCGGTACCATGAAGCGCAGCGGACTGGCAGCATTGTACGTGGAGCGGTTACGAAGCCTCAAAAACGTTTATCGCGGCCTCGAATACGAAGACGAAATGGTCGAATTATTTAACCATTGTATTTTCGATTTAGCCTCCAAAGCACCTTCCATTGATACGCCTTTACACGGTTTTTTACCATTCAAACACATCGACCACCTGCATCCCGACGCAGCTATTGCCATTGCAGCAGCCAAAGACGGTGAACGCATTACCCACGAACTCTTTGGCGGGAGTATAGGTTGGGTGGGCTGGCGCAGACCCGGTTTTGAATTGGGTTTGGAATTGAAAAAATGCCTCGACGATAATGCCGCCAAAGGCATCGCTCTGAAAGGGATAATGCTGGGTTCGCACGGCCTGTTCACTTGGGGCGATACGGCTTACGAAAGTTATGTGAATACCCTCGAAGTTATTGAACGTTGCGCCGAATATTTGGAGGAAAATTACGGGAAAAAACGTCCTGTCTTTGGTGGAGCAAAACAAGAAAGCCTCCCTGCAACCGAACGGCAGAAAATAGCGGTTCAAACGGCTCCTATTTTACGTGGATATTGCTCCTCAGAACGCAAAATGGTAGGGCATTTCACCGATGTTCCAACCGTTTTAGATTTTATCAATTCCCATGATTTAGCACATTTGGCACCGATGGGTACGAGTTGTCCAGATCATTTTTTGCGCACCAAAATCGCGCCATTGGTACTCGATCCACAAAAAACAGACGATAAAACCTATTTAGAAACGGCTTTTGAAACCTACCGAGCTGGTTACCGCACTTATTACGAAGGTTGCAAACGCGCCAATTCGCCCGCCATGCGCGACCCCAATCCGGTAGTGATTTTGTACCCAGGCGTAGGTATGTTTACCTTCGCAAAAGACAAAACAACGGCGCGTTTGGCATCTGAATATTATATCAACGCCATTAATGTGATGCGGGGCGCAGAAGCCGTATCGGAATATACTTCCCTGCCACACCAAGAGGCTTTTGATATCGAATATTGGTTGTTGGAAGAAGCAAAATTACAGCGCATGCCCAAGCCCAAACCGCTAACTGGTAGAGTGGCCTTAGTGACGGGTTCGGCGGGTGGTATCGGGAAGGCCATTGCCCGAAAATTTGCGGAAGAAGGCGCATCTGTAGTACTCAATGACCTCAATGCAGATCGGTTGGAGGAAGCAAAAGCCGAGTTTTTGGCCGATTTCGGTAAGGATGCGGTTGCTACTACATTACTAGATGTCACCGATGAACACTCCGTTGAAGCAGCCTTTCAAGCGGCCTGTCTTGCTTTTGGAGGCATAGACATTGTGGTGAATAACGCAGGTATTAGTATTTCAAAAAGCATATTGGAGCACTCTTTGGACGAATGGGACAAATTGTACGATATTTTGGTAAAAGGCCAATTTGTGGTATCGAGGGCAAGTGTGGACGTGATGCGCAAACAAGGTTTTGGCGGCGATATTTTGAATATTGTATCCAAAAACGCTGTTGTATCCGGGCCTAATAATGCAGGATATGGCTCAGCCAAGGCAGCACAAGCGCATTTGACCCGTTTGTTAGCAGCGGAGTTGGGTGCCGACAAAATACGGGTCAATATGGTCAACCCCGATGCCGTTATTGCAGGAAGCAATATTTGGGCTGGCGGTTGGGCCGAAGGTCGCGCCAAGGCTTATGGCGTTTCGGTGGAAGAGCTCCCCGCTTACTATGCCAAACGCACCCTCTTGGGCGAGATTATTTTGCCCGAAGATATTGCCAATGCTTGTTTTGCCTTTGTGGGCGGTTTACTCAATAAAACTACTGGTAATGCTTTGAACGTAGATGGAGGTGTGGCAATGGGTTTTTTGAGGTAGGGGTTTACCAAACAGTTATAAAGTACTCAACTGTACTTACAAATCTAATAACCACCCGCACAATCATCACCACGGTCATCTGCTACGCCCTGTAGTTTGCCATTAGGCAGTACCATAATAGCCTCTACACGGCCAATGGGGCCTCGCGCCATTATGGTATGGCCTTTGGCCTGTAACTGCTGTGTCACCTCTTCTGAAAGCGCGCCTTCCTCTATGAAAATCTGGTTGGGTTTCCATTGGTGGTGGAACCGCTTTTGATGGACGGCATCTTTAAGCGGCAGCCCAAATTCATATACATTCACGATGGTTTGGAATACAGAAGTAGGAATAGTAGTGCCGCCTGGCGTACCGAGTACCATACTAAGTTTACCTTTTTGGGCAATAATAACAGGTGTCATACTGCTCAATGGACGTTTACCCGGCTCAATTTTGTTGGCTTTGCCTCCAATAGCACCATAGATATTAGGGACACCGGGCTTTGCGCTAAAATCATCCATTTCGTTGTTGAGGATAAATCCTGCGCCTGCTACCACGGTACGGCTACCATAGCTATCGTTTAAGGTAGTAGTCACAGCAACTGCGTTCCCGAATTTGTCCACAATAGAATAATGTGTTGTCTGCTCGCTTTCTTTAATATCACCTGGCGCAATAGCATCGCTGGATGAAGCCTTTAAAGGATCATAATCCTTCATACGCCCTGCGAGGTATGTGCTATCTACGAGTGTTTTTACCGGAACTTTATAAAAATCTGGGTCGCCCATGTGCATCGAACGATCGGCATAAGAGCGGCGTTCGGCTTCGGCCATCAGGTGTACCGCTGCGGTGGAATGAAACCCAAATGATTTCATTGGATGCCAAGAGGTAATTGTCAATAATTGCTGTAGTATAATACCACCACTACTTGGAGGAGGCATGGTCGTTACTTTCATACCTTTCCAGTTGAATTCTTGGGGTTTACGCCACACACTTTTATAGTTTTCTAAGTCTTTTGCAGTGATTAAGCCGTGGCGCTTTTCCATATCATAGAGGATCAATGCTGCTGTGGCACCGGTATAAAATCCGTCACGGCCATCGCCTTCAATACGGCGCATCGTATTGGCCAAATCTTTTTGGATAAGCCAATCGCCTGCTGCCCAAGCATCCATTTTGACAAAAGCAGGCATAAATGTGCTATTCACCACAAAGGTCATGCGCTCTCCGTTGAGGTTATCGGCCTCTTGTTGGGTAATTTGAAACCCTTTTTCGGCCAGCATAGTGGCAGGTTTTACCAATTCGGCCCAAGGGAGTTTCCCATATTTTTTGTGCGCTTCCCACATACCATCTACAGTACCGGGTACACCAGATGCTAGCACACCAAAACGGCTCAATTTTGTGATCACATTTTTAGCCGTATCAAGGTACATTGAGTCCGTTGCAGCAGCAGGTGCTTTTTCGCGATAATCGAGCGCATCGGTCATACCACTTTTGCTGCGGTAAAGTAAAAAGCCGCCGCCGCCAATATTTCCCGCTTGTGGATACACGACTGCCAAGGCAAACTGTACGGCCACAGCAGCATCTACGGCACTACCGCCTTTACGAAGGATGTCCAATCCGACTTGGGTTGCAAGCGGGTGCGCCGTTACAACCATAGCGGAGTCGTCGGTAATTTCTTTCTGAATTTTATAGGGATACGGTGTAATCGGCTGCGCCGATAAGAGGACAACTGCGCAACAAAACAGGGCGCAGGAAGTGATTTTTTTAACTAACATAATCATATATTTAAAGTAAAAACTTAGCCAGCGGTTTCGAGTCAAAAAAGATGGCAATTTTAGGCCAAACTAGCCGCTTTTTTGAGTTCGATGCAGCGCATCGGATGAAAAAAATGGCGACGTGTGGCCTAAAATTGACTTTTTTTGACCGAAATGGGAGCGGCTAAGTTTTTACTATTTAAAAAGGATTTGAGTACTTGCCCATAGACTCCTACCCAAATCCTTCTGTATTAAACCCAAAAATCTAGGAATTGTTATTACTAAGGCACAACATTTTTTGCCTTAGCAATTTCTGCGCTGGTGCGATAAGGCACTGCGTCCAATTGCTTTTTCAAGTTATTGCGCACCATTTCGTATTGTTTCAAGTCTTCGCCTTTAATAGGTTCGGGTGATGGCAAGTTGAGGCGAAGGTGATCCACCTGTTGGCCATTTTTCCAAAACCGGAAACAAACGTGTGGCCCTGTAGCCAAGCCTGTAGAACCTACATAACCGATGGTTTGCCCTTGTGCTACATGTGCACCTGAGCGAATACCTTTAGCAAAACCTTGCATGTGTAGGTATTGCGTTTCGTAGATTTTATCGTGTCGTAATTTGACAAAATTACCATTACCGCCGCGGTGTGCTGCTTCTTCCACTACGCCATCGGCCACTGCCAAAATAGGTGTGCCATAAGGTGCGGCATAATCGGTACCAAAATGCGCTTTGTGGTATCCCAAAATAGGATGCAAACGATTGAGGTCGTAACGGCTACTAATACGGCTAAATTTGACAGGTGCTTTCAAAAATGCTTTACGGGCAGGGCGGCCATCAAAATCGTAGTATTTACAAGAGAGACCTTCTTTATCAAAATTAAAAGCGTGGAACTCTTTTCCGTCGCGTTCATATACCGCAGCGAGAATTTTGCCCGTACCTACAGCGCGACCTTCTACGAAATGTTGTTCGTACATGACCTTAAAGCGATCGCCTTGCTTTTGGTGGTAAAAATCTACGGAAGAGGCTAATACATCAATCATGCCATCGGCCAGTTCATCGGAAAGATCATTGTCCACCAATGCTTGCCAAAAACTGGACTCCAGTACACCTGCGGAAGTAACCAAACGGGTTTCCACATCGCGCTTAATGATTTTTACTTCAAAAGGCGCATTGAGCGAAAAAACGATATACTCATACGGTGATGGTTCATATACCATGAACCCTGATTTGGTGGCATTTTTTTGTGTCAGAAAATTCAATTTTTTCCCAACTTGCATGCGGGTAATACTGAATCCTGCTTTAGCGGAGTTTTGCACCAACTCCATTATATCTTTGGAAGAAAGACCTTGTTCGTTTAATATTTTACCAAGAACATCGCCATTTTTTAGTTGGTTCTCAACTAAATGGAATTGATTCATTGCAAAATTCCAACGTAAATTTTCAGGTACTATCGGTAGGGCGCCGAGGCGAGGTTGTGATAGTATTAAGGCAGCAGATTGTCTCGTCTGGGGGGATTGGAGGGGGGCGATAATTAGGCCAGCAGCAAGGGCTATACTTCCTGAAAGTAGCCATTTTTTTTGCTTTTTATTCAGGATGCGCCACCCGTGTTGCTGGCGTCGATTTTCTTCTGTCGTCACGATCGTTGTATGAACTTTAGTGTGTTAAGAAAGGGATTAAAAGTTCGGGACATGGCGCAAATGTAACAAGGAACATCAAATATGTACACATTGTTAGTAACTTTTAACCAAAAATACTGAACACCTAAGTGGATTTTATCTTCCTGAAAACCAACATTTTATGCAGTTGTAATCAAAACATGTCGCTTGTTGGTAGATGTAAACATGCGCCTTTATTCAATCGCATTTAACATAAAGCATTGATTTTCAGGTCAATAAAACCAAGTTTGATTATTGTTACTTCACAATTTCAGCATCTTCCGTTGCTTCCGTTTTGGAGCCAAGATAATTGGGCAAATCCATACCTGCCATATTCATCAAATCGCTCAAAGGCGGAACAGATTTATAGAGGCCGGAGATAAAATTAGAGGTAGAACTACCACTTTCGCTACCATTTCCACCTTCCCAAACCGTCACTTTATCAATTTTAATCCCTTTGATCGCATCTACTTGTGTACGCATCAATTCTGGCAATTGATCGGCGATTAAGAGCAATACAGCATCGCGGGTATTACCACCAGCCGAGGCTACAATTTTTTGGAAACCTTCTGCTTGTTTGCTCAATATTTCGAGCATACCACGTGCTTCTGCTTCTTGTTTCATAAAGATCGCATCGGCTTCACCACGTGCAATACGGCGGGTTTGTTCGGCTTGTGCCTCGGCGTTGATTTCGGTTTTTTGCTTTTCAATTTGAGCGATAATAATCTCATTGGCTTCACGGGTGGCTTTTTCGCGGGACGCACGAGCCAATTCGGCTAATTCTTCGGCGCGGTACGACAATTCCAATGCTTTTGCGTTTTGTACTTTTTCGGCAGTGGTTGCCATACGAAGCGATTCGGCCTCGGCTTCGCGGCGTTCGGCTTCGGAGCGGGCAATTTGGATACGTGATTGGTTTTCACCTTCTACTGCGCGGGCATTGTTTTCGGCAATCCTAATACGCCTAATCTGTTCTGCATCTGCTTCCGAAGAGGCTGCGAGTGCTTCGGCGTTGGCCAATTTTGCCCGTTGCATCTGTTGTGCTTCTGCTTCACCAATCATGGCTAATGCCTGTGTTTCAGATACCTTAATACGCATTTCGCGTTGCGCATCCACCTCACCGATAGAACCATCGCGAATTTTTTGTGCCACCGAAATACGAGCGTCATTAATGGCTTTTGCAGCCGCTTCTTTACCCAGCGCCTGGATATAACCCGATTCGTCATGAATATCGGTTACGTTGACGTTGATCAAGCGCAAACCAATTTTTTTCAATTCCGTTTCTACGTGGTGTGAAACATTGCTGTAAAATTTATCGCGATCGGTATTGATTTCCTCAATATCCATCGTAGCGATCACCAAACGCATTTGACCCACAATAATATCGTGTGCAATAGTACGGATAGCCGTGATATCCAAACCCAATAATCGTTCAGCGGCATTGGTCATAACAGTAGGCTCGGTAGAAATACCCACCGTAAAACGCGAAGGCACATCGACACGGATATTTTGCTTGCTCAAAGCATTACGGAGATCCACATCAATAGAAATAGGCACCAGTTCGAGAAAAGCAAAATCCTGAATAATTGGCCATATAAATGCAGCACCACCGTGGATACATCGGGCCGATTCCCCAGCCCCGGTTTTACCATAAATAACCAAAATTTTGTCAGAAGGACATCGCTTATAACGCGAAATGAGCATACTGGCCGATATCATCAAAAATACCAGCAATGAAATAAGAATAAATACGAACGAAGTCATAAAATAATAAGGTTTATAATGAAATTAATTTGAATTAATTGGTTTAAAAAGCCCCAAAGGGGCGTCACATCCAGCCCAAGGCAACGCCCTGGGCAAATATGGATCATTCCACAGCCCGGACAACAAGCACATGATGCGCCGCATCAAAATCCACCACCACCACCGATTGACGAGTAGGTATCATGTTATCAAAAGAAACCGCATCCAACTCCCGAAGTGCGCCTTGCACCTCAATCGTGATCTTACCAGCACCCTGACCAGCCCCCGGAATCGGAATATACACCTGTCCGATCAGTCCAATCGCATTATGCAAGTCCATAGTACCAGAAGATTGCCACCTCAATATCCAACGGAGCATACGCCAAACGAGCCATGCGGCCAGCCATCCAACGCCAATACCAATCAAAGTTGATAAAGGCGTACCCAACCCAGCCCTCAACGCAGCCAGCGCAGTCCATCCCATAAACATAGCAAAAGCCAAAAAGCCACGAATACTAAGAATAGGCAATAAAGCATCGCCTGCAAAACCGTCGGATAATTCGGCATGATCGCCGCCAATAAAGAAAGAAAGCAATAAATAGAGTACAAATAAAAGATTGGAAATCAATCCAATAGCACTAAATATTTGTTCAGCGCAACTCAAGTGTTGCCATGTGTCAATGAGTGATGTCATTTGTTGTTTTTTTGTTAGTGCAACATTCGGGATGTAAGTAATTCGTTGGTTGCACCGCTCGACACTCCAAGAGAAAAGGTCGGCAGAAAGGTGTTTTTTTACGATAAAAGCGATATTAAATTGGCTATTTTAGCCAAAAAAAGGATAAAAAAAGGAGGATTTACATGCCCACTTTGGCACATAAATCCTCCTTTAAGTATACTAAAAATTAAAAAATGGATAAACAATCTACATTATTTCATTCAAAAAAACGAAACAATGCGTTAGTTATAACCGCCAATTTACATATCATAAGTAATCTCAACGGTCCCTGAATCAGGTTTTGCCTGACAAGTAAGGCAATAACCAGCTTTTACTTCATCATCATCCAGCGCATAACAGGCATCCATCGCTACTTTTCCGTTGAGCACTTTGGCCATACAAGTAGAGCAAGCACCAGCGGTACAAGAATAAGGTACATCATATTTTTCGCGCACCATCACATCGAGAATGGTTTGGCCAGCAGGAACTACTGTTTCAATACGTTGGCCTTTGAGGTGTACCACTAGGTGTGCACCACCGCCCGGAACAGGATTGGCGGGTTCGCTACCCGGTACATGGGTCGCATTTAAGAACCGTTCCGTGTGGATTTGTTTCGTTGGGATACCACGTGCTGAGATGGCTTTTTCTACTTTTTCGGCCATGTCGCCAGGGCCACACACAAAATAAACACAATCCGCTTCTGGGCCATGTGGCATATTTTCTTCTAAATATTGCTCAACAGTACGGGCATCGACACGTCCTTTTTTACCTTTCCAATTAGACGATGATTTTTTAAACAGCCCCATTAAGCCGCCGCTACTTTCTTTTTTAGGTTGGCTCAAGATATGTTCTACAAATAATTGACCAACATAACGTTCGCTCAATTTATCCAATTCATCGCGGAAAATAATCTGCTCCTCATTACGACTACCATAGAGCATAAAAATAGTACTCATTGGCTCCTGCTCTAAAGTCGTTTTTACAATCGAAGCCAAAGGTGTAATCCCGCTACCTGCCCCAAAAATATAATAGGTGCGGCGTTTGTCGGCGTTGAGTGGTACAAAAAACCGACCGTCGGGAGCAGACACTTCTAGTTGGTCGCCTTGTTGTACAGTATCGTGTAGCCAAGTCGAAACTGCGCCATTTTGAACTTTTTTTACAGTAATAGCCAAACGTTTTTCGAGCGGACTGCTACTCATGGAATACGAGCGGCGCAGTTCCTGCCCTTTTACCGTGGCTTTGATGGTGATATATTGTCCCTGCTTATAAGAAAGAAACGTATCTTGCAGTTCCGAAGGAATGGCAAATTCCAAGGTAACTGTATCTTGCGTTTCTTGTTGCTTGGAATTTATAAATAAGCTGTAAAATTGCATCGTGAAAAGGAGTATCGGATGTACCGATATGTTTAATTTTGTGCAAAAGTAAACTGCTCTAACAATCCGTTGTATCTTTTAGTTGAATCTAGTTGCGAAAGAAATAAAAACTTATGATAAAAGACTTAAAATATTTAGCAGCCTATTTGGTTCCTGCATCTGCATTTTGGGCAATATACAAAGGAGGTACATGGGCATGGTGTACGGTTGTTCTTGTTTTTGGTATATTACCTTTGGTGGAGGCTATGTTGCCTAAATCCACCGCAAATTATACCGAGGAGGCAGAAACGGAACAAAGTGGCCGAAAATGGTTCAATTATTTGCTCTATATCAATGTCCCATTGGTTTATGTGACTATTCTGTATGCTGTATATACCGTTGCGCAGCGTGAAATGGCATTTTTTGAGGTAATTGGCCTCGTTTTAAGCGTAGGGACGGTCTTGGGCACAAATGGT
>JAAFHO010000759.1:2308-2923 GCA_013297575.1 Chitinophagales bacterium | reverse complement strand
ACAGAACGGAACCCCCAAGAACGATTGGACGCAACGCAAAGTAGAAATCAGTAAATCGGAATTGAGTACAGCGCAAAAAGCCTATCGTCGTGCTGTTGCTTTGGCTAATGAAACCAAGCCGGATTCGGCCATTTTATACCTTCGTATTTGGCTATCACTTGAACAAGAGAACAGGATATTGGCATTGATAGACCCCGATTTTAACCCCTTAAAAAAACATCCGGCATGGGAAAAAATAACAACCGAGGTAATTAAATCGTATTCGGAATACAAAAAACCAATGATGTGTTATGAATTGGACAAATTGTACTTCAACGACCAAAAGTACAGAAGCAATGGATCTGATTATTTCTTGCCTTTGAGGGGAAATATACCACCAAGCATTTCTTTTGATTCGATAGACAGGTATAGAACATTGGTCAATATTCAAGATTCACTTAACCTGCTCAACCTGAGAAAATTAACCAATGAACTACAAGATATACCAAGCCCCACTGAAATTTCGGAAAGAGCATTATCGTCTATTTACTATATTTTAGTACATAATGATGATTGGGAACTACGAAAAAGATACATGTCCAGACTAGAAGGTTATTGTTTGAATTACAAGCGTTT
>JAAFHO010000759.1:0-2298 GCA_013297575.1 Chitinophagales bacterium | reverse complement strand
CAGCATTATGATGCCCGATCCCAATGATCCCCAAAAACTAATTTACGTCCCTTTTAAGGATAAAAAAAGTGTAATTAGCGATAGAAAGGCAATTAACTTAGGATTGATAGATCCGGATAGGTTTTAAGTATTAAAAGAAAACAGATCATAGTTCTTAAAAATAAAGTTTTTTTTTTGTATTTATTAAAACAGTACTTATATTTGCATAATGAAACTCAATTATATACTGGAACGTGAAGACCATATTTCATTTTGGAAACTTCATAGCAGCAATGCTTTAACCAAATACTTTAAGTATTTTTTTATCTTTTTTTTCCTTTTTATAGCCTTTTTATGGGTAGGTAAAATATCCCTTATATCGGATACTGTCGCCGAAGAAGGTATAAAAGAGGCACTATTGGGGTACCTTTTTCCAGTACTACTTTTCGTTGGGCTGTGGTATTTTTTCCTTAAACGACAAAGCCGCATCAGTGTTACTTTAGTAGAAAAAATGACGGGCAAAAAGTTAAAGGATGAAATGTGGTATGTAGAGGCCACCGATGAGCATCTGTTATTTAGCAAACCCGGTTCAGAGTCTAAAATTACTTGGGATACCATGCTGAAATATACAGAAAGCCCCGAATGGATGCTTATTTACACTGGTATTAATGCAGTAATACCTATTCCCAAACTGAAAGCAGCACCAGCAGAAGACTTGCCAGCATTTTTGGAATTGGTGCGTGCTAAAGTTCCTAAAAAGTAGTATTCAGGGTTATTTAGGGGGCAATTTATGATCTACCACTTCCCCCTTGAATGATGAGTTGCTTCTTTGCATTTCCTATAAATTCAATACAATTTTTATACATTAAATCTTCAATTTTTTTCAAAAAACACTTCTATGCACTACACAACGACCATTTTATTGCTACTATTCGCCCTCCTTCACCTCCACGCACAGCCACAAAATGCAAAAGACGTAATTGATTTGGTCAACCAGCATTTGATCTCCATTGAAAAAGGTACATATAGTGTTGATTATCGAAAAGTGGATTTATTTGAAACTGACACTGTAAAAAACTCAGGAAAGGTTCAGTTTTTTAAACGAAATGGGGTAATTGGAGATTCCATTGCTCGTTTTTCCTTCACGGTTTCAGATGAAAATGTTCATCATTTCTTTGATGGCACCAGTTATATTACTTTAAATCAAAACAATAAAATCATTAATTATCTATTGGTTGGGCAAAAAAAAGGAATTGAAGACTATATTTCGCATTATAATACCGCAAGAAGCAAACTATTATCTGTACCAATACTGACCAACTCGCCCTATACCCCTATCAGCCCTAAAAAATGGGCAAATGCAGTAATGGAGCATAGCATATTAGAAGGTAAGCAATATATCCGTCTTTATCAGCAAAGTAAATATAAAATTCAAATGAAACTGACTCCGAAGGATGCCGATTCTACTATTTACACCGAAGAAATGCTGATTGACCCCGTGAATTATGATATACAACGATTACGGTCGTGGGCAGATCGTGGTACAGGTAATCCACAATTTTCAGAAATTAACTACTCCCCAATACGTGCGCTTACCGATACATTAGTATTCGAGGATTTGTACCAACCAGAGGTACTCATAGCACAAGGTTATTCCTTTCAAGAGAACAAAATACCTACGAAAGCCGAAACAAAGATGATAGCAGTAGGTGACTCTATACCTAATTTCAAATTACTATATCCTACAAACGACAGTTTACCGCTATTTAGCCAGTCCAACCATCGATATCTATTACTCGATTTTTGGTACTTAGGTTGCGGCCCTTGTATTGCCGCCATGCCAAGCATCAACCATATTTATCAGACTTATAGCAGTCGGGGAATAGGGGTTGTAGGGATTAGTTTTAAGGAACGCGACCCAGAAAAGGCACGGCAGTTTGCATATAAATACGGCTATACTTATCCATTATTGTTTGGCGACCGACCGATAGAACAGCAATTAAAAATCTATTCCTACCCTACTATTGCAATTATAGATTGCAAAACATGCAAAGTGGTATATGCGCATTCTGGGTATTCTGAAATGATGGAAAGCGAAATTATGGGGGTGTTGGATGGGTTGTTGAAATAAGGAGAATATAGAAATTGTGAGGCCCCCCCCCTCTGGACACAAAAAAGCCCTGCATCCGATCCGGATACAAGGCTAATCTGTTAATTTAAGTTGGCACCGACTTACTCTCCCTGGGCATCGACCCAAGTACCATCAGCGCAGATGGGCTTAACGGCTCTGTTCGGAATGGGAAGAGGTGGGACCCCATC
>JAAFHO010000758.1 GCA_013297575.1 Chitinophagales bacterium | reverse complement strand
ATTGGAACGTCGGTTTTTATTGGAGCAGGTTTGGGAGGACGAGGGCATTATGGTGGGCAGGAGTTTGGATGTATTTGTGTCGAGGTTGCGAAAAAAAATCACGTGTCCCGCCATTAAAATTGTGGCAGTACATGGTATTGGATATCGGTTTGAGATGGAAACAAGTACCTCGAGTACTATTGACAAATCTCCGCTTTTGTCTTGATGGTGGTTGAAAAAGTTAATGCTTTTTTGACCATTTTATCTGCCTCCGACCATTCCTTGGCCAATAATGCATCGGTACATGCCTGTAAACCGGCTCTTGAAGCAACCACAATTTTGGTGCAATTATTCAATTTTAGGGCCAGCATTTCATTATGGTGAAAAATCTGTTCGGCATGTTCAATCTTTTGGGCAAGGATATGTAAATCTTTTGATGCCAGCCCATCAGAAAGTTCATGGTCAATATGCTCTGCATTAGCGCGGATCATATCGGCCATTGTAAGTGATTTTTCAGTATTCGGTTGTTGCGCCGTTAACAAACAACTTGCTGCGGCATCGCGCATTTTGAAGGCATGCAATCGCGCTTCTTGTGCCCTGAGCAGTAGAGAGGTCATATCTTTTTCTTTTACATAATTGACCCAATTACACTGATTTCGGCCCAATTCGGCGGATACTCTAGCACCATGGCAATAGAGTCCCATAAGGGCAATCGTATTAAAATCTTCGTAAGATTCCATGAGTTTAATCAATAAATTGGAGACTTCGGGCAGGCTCACGGCATCATTCAACCTTGCTTCCAGGGTAATGGCGGCTTTTTCCACTAATCGCAGTACCTCCTCGTTATCGACGATGGTATCTTGTGCAGAGGTATTATATGTGGTCGAAAAATAAATTATCAGTAATATTAAAATCTTCTTCATAGTATTGTTTAGGTTGTATTGATAAGTTGGGGACATCATTAGCGCATACAGAAATCGAATAAATTATCCAACATAGATTTTTTCTTCTTTCCTCTGTTGGCATATTCGTCGAATGGACCGATAACTGGCACGTTAAAACCACGTTTATATGCGCGGTTTTCGTCATTTTTGCGCTTTGAAGTGATGCTTTGCGCTTCATCGCTGTTGGCAATCAGTTTATCAAATTCGCCACGATCCACCCATACGCCACGGCATTGGGGGCAAAAGTCTATTTCAATACCTTTCTTTTCAGCAACTACTAGAAATATATTACATTTTGGACATTTCATAATAAAAAGTAATTAAATATTAGACGATATTTGTTGAAAAAAGCCGGACGCATGTACTGCGCCCGGCTTAGTACTAAACCTCTTATTTGTATATGTTGAATAGCTAAAAAACACGATAAAACATTCACTTATCAGATTTTAGGTGTTTCCATTTTTGAGATTAGTTGTTGCCACCTTCTGCACCCAAAATATTCACCATGGGTGTTTTACCGTCGGTGACGATTGTTTTGGTGTTTGGAGAGGCCGCAAGTTTTTGAAATGCTTCTATTTGTTTGAATTTCAATACATTAGAAGTAAGACTGACGCTAATCATATCATTGGCATTTTTGATACCTAATGCTTCGATTTCGTTACTTTTTGCTTTTGCCTCTGATTCAATGATGGCTGCATTTTTCTTACCTTCGGCTTGGATGCGCGCAATTTCTTTAGCACCTTCTGCATCAATAATTTGGCGTTGTGCTTCTTGGCGTTGGCGATCAAGTACAAATTGCATCCTTAAAGCATCTTGTTCGGCTTCCAATTTTGCTTCGATAGAGCGGGACAAACCAGCAGGCAAAGTGATGCTTTTGAGTAATACCGATTCGATGATAAAGCCCTTGGGTTCGCATACTTCAATCAATCTTTTCCTAATTTCTTCCTCGATGACGGCTCTTTTGGAACTGTGCATGTCTTTTGCATCAAATTTGGAACAAATATCGGAAGCGGCGGAGCGGAAAACAGGCAAAATAAGCATATCTTCAAATTCCATACCCGTTTCCTTCAAAATTTGAGGTACTGCTTTGGGTTTAATTCTATACAAAATAGAACTTTCGGAGCGTATCGTCAAACCTTCTTTTGATGGAAGATTTTCAACGATGGCCAAATTCATGGTTCTAATCGGTACAGTAACTACTTTAGTTGTAAATGGGTTAAATCCTACAACGCCAGGCTGGCGAATATCTTCGTGGATACGTCCAAAAGTACGTTTTACACCTACTTGATCAGGCATGACTGTCGCGCAACTCGTCATGAACAAAAGCGACATGAATACGATGAAATTGATTTTTGTGTTCGTCATAATTTATACTGTTTTAATTTGAGGCAAAGTTAGGTATGCTCAAGTTAGAGATAAATAAGAGCAATATTAGAAACGGATTAGAATTTAAGTATTTAACAAACTGGTAATTTTATCGTTAAAACAGTTCCTTTTCCCACTTCCGATTGAATATGGATACTCCCCTGATATTTATCCACAATACTTTTTACCAACGACAACCCAATGCCGCTACCCGGTTGGTTAATATGCTGTTTTGAGCGATAAAATGGTTCAAATAAATGGGTTAACTCTTCTTTTCCAACACCCTCTCCATGATCTTTTACTTCAAGGCAGACCATTTTATCGGCGGCAAACAGGCGCACTTCTACGCTTTTTTGATTACCATATTTAATAGCATTATCCAATAAATTTAAAAAAGCAGTTTGCAAAATATAGGGGTCGCAACGCACCATAAAACTATTGGCCGATATTGTGGTGTCTAATTGTAATTTTATACGTTGGCTATCATCAGGATATTTGATATGTAAGGTTCTCAGTGCTAACATCAATACTTCATCTGCACCACAGACCAATTGATCCGAAAATTTGTCCTTTTGCTCTACTTTGGCCATCAAGAGTAATTGCCCAACCAATTCGTTGAGGTTTTCTGCTTTCCCCCT
>JAAFHO010000757.1 GCA_013297575.1 Chitinophagales bacterium | reverse complement strand
TTGGCAATTCTGTTTCCACTAAGTGTGAAACCGTTCCATTTTGGTCATATACCAAGGATGCCAAATTGCCCTCCATAGGTATTTTTTTTGCAAACGATTGCTTTTTGGTGTCAAATAAGTAAAGGAATCGGTCTTTTTCACTCCCGATACGCAACCATAATTGCCCTTTTCCATCTAAATGAAAAGCGTTATAGTATTTTAAGGTAGCATCAGGTAGTGCCCAAGACTCAAAATATCCCGACTTGGCGCGGTAGCATTGAACGTGACTAAAACTGGTAAACCACAGATCACCAGACTCGTCTTGGAAACAAGGGCTGGTGATCTGGTTTTCTGCAATTGAATACTGATCTTGAGGGTCATTTACATATTTTACAATCGTTTTTCCATCAAAACGATTGAGGCCTTCTTTGGTACTGATCCATGTAAAACCTTGTTTGTCCTGAAAAAACAAGTAATTTTCGGCATAAGATAGTCCGTCCTCCTGATTTAGGTGGTGAAAAGAGACTTGTAATTCCTGCGCAAACAAAGCGGTATTAGAATACAAACATAGCCAACAAATTACGAATAACCTCCCCATTTAAAAGGCAACTAGACTAGTAATAAGGGCGAAGGTAACTTTCTTTTGTCTTTTGTTACATTATTTCCTAGGATTCCACCTAACCAGATACACCGTAGAACTATCCGTGTACTCTGTCCTTTGGGTGGGTGCATCCGAAATGGAGGTATCGTTCGGATCCAAGATAGACACACAAACCCCAGGACAAGGTTTGTTGCTTTTGATATGGGAAAAAGCAGGATTATCCGCGACGGGTTGTATATTACTCGTGCCTACCATGGATACCCCGATATGTGTGTCAAAAGGATGACCAAGGTCTATATCTACCGTACTGGTATAAAAACCAACACCTACTACGGTTTGGTTATTCTTATTTTCTAATAATTTGGTGATCGCATCATTGCTAAAAAAACTCGTAAAAGGAGACGCTCCTCCAAATTGAATACCTAAATCTACTTTATCTGTTGCGCTTACTCGTGTACTCGTTTCTGTTGCCCTTGCCATATTCATCGGATCAATGGGCGGACTCAACAAATAACCCACACTTCCTCTTCCGTCTTTTTCTGATCCATTTTCGCGGATACCTACGACGAGTACCCTCTTTCTCAGATCGGTTTGGCTTTCTATGGCGTTATAAACACGAATTCCTACGCAGTCTGCTTGCCCGATCAGCAATCTAAGATCTTCGGCGGACATAACTCCCTGCAAGTTACTCTCAAGGTGTGCGGCACTGGCATCTTCTTGTGTGGACAAAGCAATGCTTAGATCCTCTTTTCTAAATAGCATAAATATAGATTTTAGTGGTGAACAATAAATTATATATCTCCATCCAATGATTTACGAATGATTTCTGCTTTGCTATTTACTTCCAACGTTTTATAAATACGTTTTATATGATCGCGTACAGTATCAATCGAAATACTGAGTTTATCGGCAATGAGTTTGTAACTTAGTCCATCCACCAAGCCTTCTACGATTTGTTGCTGCCTCGGCGACAATACATCACCTTCTTTCTTCTGCTTGGGCATAAAGTGCGCTACTACTTTTCGGGCAATAGATGGCGACATAAAAGATCCTCCGCGGTGGATCGTAAAAATGGCTTCCTGAATGGTAGCCAAAGGCGTACGTTTAGAAATATAAGAACAAGCTCCCGAACAAAGCGATTTGAAGATCCTTTCCTCGTCATCGAAGGTGGTCAGCATGGCAATATCCATATCGGGGTATTTTTGGCGTAAGTGTCGGAGACCTTCTATACCCGTCATGCCGGGCAAACCTATATCGAGCAACAGCAGGTCTATTTCAGGTTTATGAAACTTCTTTTCTACCTGTTCTAAAAAATCTTCAACACTCCCACCCACAATAGTAATTTGGATAGCAGGATGTGCACCAAAATAAGATTCGAGGCTTTCGCGAATCACGGGGTCGTCTTCTATTAAGGCAAGTCGTATATTTTCCATGCGTAAAGTTACTATAAGTTATTGTATTTTAATGGTACAAAGATAGGGGCAGTGTGGGTGGCCTAGCACCACATGATGATGTGGTGCGTTAACATTTGTACTGAATTGTAAAAAAAATAGCGCTTAGAACTACAGGTTCTAAACGCTATTTTTTTATAATCAAAACTAATCTTTTAAACCTTTATTTCTTAGCAGGTGCTTTACCCGAGTCCAAGAAACCTTGGTAGGCTTTTAAGTTTTCCCATTCGCCATTTGCGGCCAAGAGCGATTGCGCCGACCATGTACCCGGATCGTGCATGGAGAACCGAGGGCCGGCTTCAGCAAGTATTTCTTTTAGGCGCGATACTGGCGCGGCAGCCAATTCGCTATACGTATGAATACCTGCATTGAACAACAATTCTTCAATTTTAGGCCCAATACCTTCTACTATTTTCAAATCGTCCTGGTTCAATGGCACAAATGCACTCACTGCAGCAGTTGTTGCTGTTTCATCCTCTACATCTGGTATTATATCGCCACCATCCGGCGCAACAACGGAGCGGGAAAGCGCTTCGTAAGACGCATCCGAAAATGGCTCATGCTCATGTGGAGCGGATAAAGACCGTGCTGCAGACAATTGCTCTGCATCAGAATGGTCTTGCATCACAAACCGGAAATGCTCATCGTCGTGGATAATGACTGGTTCTGGTACATCCGAAGCATCCAGAGAATTCATTGGAGCAATTACGACCGTTTCCTGATCGTTGGCGACAACGATTTCTTCCTCAGGTGGTGTCGTAATTTCCGCCTCGAATGCGGCAACTGGTGCTTCGATTAGGTCATCGGCAGCAGTATCCACCGATAAATCAATAACGAGTTCATTATCAGATGTTTCAGTATCCAACAAAGTATCATCTTCGGTAATGGAAGCGAGATCGGG
>JAAFHO010000756.1 GCA_013297575.1 Chitinophagales bacterium | reverse complement strand
TAATGCGTACCAAAATGATAGCCAAAACTTTCTATTTTTTCAAAACGCTTTCGCAGATAACTGCCTTTATCGTAGTCGGTAGCAACAGATTGTGCATGGATGATACACGTCGGTACACAAAAAACAAGTAATAATGTTCGGAATAATATATATTTCATTCGGCAAATGTAAGAAGAATTGTTTTATTTCAAATTTTACGGTATAAAAAAAAGTATAAATTATTTTGTGTAAATTTTACTCAAAATATTTGCAGATCCCCAAACACCACCTTACCTTTGCGTAATAATTACACAAAATAAATACACACATTCAATGAAATACACCATAGATAATATAGCGGCAGACAGTGAATTTATTTTCTTTTGGGGACACCAACCCACCAAAGATGGATCAATTTCAAAGACTTGTTTTAGCCAATGGTGGTTAAGTTCATTTACAGTAGATGAGGTGGAATATAAGTCCGCCGAGCATTGGATGATGGCTCAAAAAGCGGAATTATTTGGTGATAAAGCAATGTTAGCACAGATATTAGCCTGCTCATCACCAGCAGAAGCCAAAAACCTAGGAAGAGCGGTAAAAAATTATGATGACCAACTTTGGGTAACCCATAGATACCAAATCGTAAAAGACGGGAATTTTCATAAATTTAGCCAAAATATAGCACTCAAACAGTTTTTATTAGCGACTCATAATAAAATTATCGTAGAAGCCAGCCCAGTTGATCCTATATGGGGCATCGGTTTGGCAAAGGATCATAAAGATTGTTCTAATCCAGCAATGTGGAAAGGACTAAATCTATTAGGTTTTGCTTTGATGGAAGTTAGAGATGAATTAAAACCTATTTGATCTTTACAAGTAATTGATTTTCAAAACTAAACACACAAATTAATATTCAAAATAAAAACACCATGATATTACAAGCCGCAATTGGAGATGCATACGGTGCAGGATTTGAATTTCAAACCTTAGATTTTATTCTAAAAAACAATAATTTACGCCAATACCACCCACATGGCCACTACAAAGAAATTTATAAAAGATACACCGATGATACTCAAATGGCCATTGCTATTGCAGAATTGCTATTAGAAACGGACGATTGGAACGAAATAAAAGTGGCCGACAAATTTGTAGCCGTATTTCACAGAGACAAAAGACGCGGCTACTCGGATCGGGTGTATAACGCATTGGATATGAGTACCAATGGACAAGATTTTATAAAAAACATCAATAACGCAAGTAATGGCAACGGATCTGCCATGCGCGCCTACCCTATCGGCTACATTAAAAACATTGATCAACTTTTAGACTGCTGCGAAATTCAGGCAAAAACATCTCACGATACGGCAGAAGGGATAAGTTGTGCGAAAAGAATAGCATTGGCCGTACATTATTATAGGTATCAACTGGATACGCAATGTACATTAATCGAATTTATCAATGATACCTTAAAAGAGCATGAAATATACGAGGTAGTATCTCCAATTGATATGCACGGTTATCCTACCACCCGAGCGGTGATTAACATGGTGTCAACTGCCAGTTCGATGCAAGATTGTTTGAAATATGCAATTGATTGTGGCGGAGATACTGATACTGTTGCCGCGCTTTGTATGGCCATTTTGTCGCAAAAGAAAAATTGCTCCTCCGAATTACCCAATTTCCTTTATGAGGAGTTAGAAAATGGAACGTATGGAAAAGATTATTTGATAGAATTAGATCGGCAATTGGATCTTAAATTTTTGGGTATTTAAATCTCATTGCTAATCATTGACATAACAATGGAACAAATCTACATACCAGCACCAATAAAAAAAGAGCCAGTTATTGCTAACTGACTCTCTTAAGTCGGGGCACCAGGATTCGAACCTGGGACCCCCTGCTCCCAAAGCAGGTACGCTACCGGACTGCGCTACGCCCCGAAAACCGGATATAAATCACCTTTAAAACCAACACTTACTAGTTAAAATTCCATGTTCTTTCTAAAAGCGGACGCAAAGGTAAGACCATTTTTTATTCGTGCAAGTATTTTTCAAAAAAAATTTAGTATTTTACTTTAATTTTTTTCTTGGCTACATCTCCAGCGTATAAAATGACCTCATAATTACCCTGTGGCAGTTTAGTGGTCTTAAAATAAAAAGAATATTTTGCCATTCCTATGGACTGTTTTTGATGGTCAAATATCGTTTTTACAGTATCTCCTACTTCATTTTTCACCAATACACTTATTTCTGTATCCTCCTTGGTATAGTAACTAAAATCCCCTTCCACTGAGAGTGGTTTTTTCTCTAAAACAGGTCGGGGTGTCGCTCTACGTACAGTCGAAGCACTGCTGGCTGAGCCTGTCGTCGAAGCACTGCTGGCTGAGCCTGTCGAAGTCGAGTACTTCATTTTATATTCAGGAATTGGAACACCCAGCAATTGGCACGCCATGCCTTGCAAGGCAGGATGCGAAATACCCGCCGGCTGAATGCTGTCGGTCATGCACCATATAGCCGTTTGGGCATCACCTACTGTCCAAAGTTGTTTATCTGAAATAAACTCTGCCATTTTGAGCAGGTTACCTGTGGCTAATTGACCGATATGATATACTGCATTTTGAAATGGACTGCCGTTACTCGCCTCACAACATAGTCCTTCTATTTTAATAAATTGCTTTTTATTATTCAGGGTAAATTCCTCGCTTTTCACTACCACTATATTTTGATAAGCAGAATCTACGCATTCAAAAACATGTCCTGCCGGAATTTTTACGCGAAAAGGCTTGTCCGTTAATCGTTCAAAATGGACAGAAATACACTTTCCAGTGTGTCCGCCTTGACTTTTTACGGAGATAAGCACCTTGCCTTCGGCTAATGCGTCTTTAAAATTAAGTGTTTGAGCAAATAAGGCAGTTTGCCATAGGAGCAGCGCAATAAAAAAGAAATACCGCATGATG
>JAAFHO010000755.1 GCA_013297575.1 Chitinophagales bacterium | reverse complement strand
TTCAAATTTCAGGCGATACTATTCGTTTTTCAGCAGCTCTCTCCACTAATTTGCGCTATACTGTAACTGATGCCCAAACGGGATGTACCAATACACAAATCATTAGCCTTACTGTCCTCAGCAACGCACTGTCTCCTGCTCCTCCCACACTATTTGCACTCTGTTATGCTTCAGGTGATATCGCTTTACCACTTACCAATGTACATAGCACGCTTCGGTACTACGGACAAGGAGTATTGGCGGATAGTATCCACTTTGAACCTGCATTAATACCCGTTGGACAAACCCAGACGACAGTACAGTGGTATAATGTTAATAGTGCAGGCTGCGAACTTTCTGGAGAAATCCTTATAAATATTGAGCAATTACTACAACCAGGTGTATTGTTGGCGGGCGTTGATGCTGAAATTTGCCAAAATGCAAGCCAATCATTTACCCGTCAAGGGCTTCCTTCCAACAATACCAACCTGACTTGGCTTAGCCAAAATGGGGTACAATTGTCTAATTCGGGTTTGCTTACGATTAACCCGGCATTATTCCAAAAAGATACCATTTTGATGCTTATTTTAGCACATAGGCATGGCACATTGAACTGTGGACAATACGACACTACCTATCTACATATCCGTTACGCCGCTCCAGATGCTGGCGCATTGCAAACTGCTTGTCTAAACGAAGATAGCCTGCTTCTTGTATCGGGTAATATGCCTACAAACGGATATAGTGCTTATTGGACTGATATGGCTGGCAATACGATTACCTCCATACTACCTGCTGACTTAGGTGTGGGTTTACACCCTTTTCAATACCATTTTGAGGGTTTTGGTTGTATTTTTAATGATGTTAAAAATATCGAAATATACCCGTTGTCAGGAGCGCATTTTTCCATTGTCAACGCGACATGCGCTAACCATCCATTTGTATTTTTAAATGATACTCCATTGGGTATAAATTGGGAATGGTACGACAATGGGCAATTGTTTTCCACACAAAAGACACCATTAAATCAGGTGTTTACACCCGGGTTTCATACAATAAAACTAATAAGTTATTCAAATAAGGATTGTCAGGACGAATATGAAAAAATAGTTTTTGTTGAGTCTCCACCAACGTTAGTAGCATCTTTAGATAAAACAGAGGGATGCGGCCCGGTTTTACCTGTTGAGGTTACTTATGTTTCTACGGCGCAAGATCAACTCTTTTTTCAAATAAAGGCTCCCGGTGTTACGCCGTATTTAGTGGAAGCAACGGGTTCTCCGCAAATAATTGAACTAGCAGAAGGGCTTTTTAACCTTGAATACACACTGACACTACTAGCAATTAATGAATGTGATAGTGCCATTGCTGTGTTTAAAGTGAACGTTTTTGCGTCATCTTCTGGCCAATTTAGTATACACAAAGACACTTTTTGTAGTGGCGAACTTAATAATATTTTGTCCAATAGTATTAATTCATTGGGAGATACTGTCGAAATCCGAGTCCAAAACCAAGTTATCCAAAAGATTCCAGTGGGTAATGGACTATTGGTTCCGTTTCAGATATTTACCCAAATCCCCCTTCAAGCACAGGCTTGTATGGTATCAACTGGCAAATGCAATGAGTTTATTGTCTGCCGCGATATACTTATCATTCCTAACGAATTTAAAGCACTAATTGAGGTCAATTTTCCAAATAAAGTATGCGCGGGTACTTCAATACCCATGATTGGTCATGTCACCACTGGCGCAACAGCTGAATGGCAAGATCAATACGGCAATATCCGATTAGGGGATACAATTTGGGTTAATGTGAAAGAAGGTCTCAATCAATGGACTTTATATGCCCGAGGGTGCGGGTATGACTCTATGACTGTGGCTTTTACTGGCATAGCACCATTACCAATTAAGGCTATATTTGATCCTATTGCCTGTCTTGGGCAGGAAATTGCGTTTGACCTTGCTTCTCCTGGAGCCGAGTTGCTGACGATATTTAGTAATTTAGATTCGATATATGGCTCAACCCCGGAATACGTTTTTGATACATTTGGGCAACAGTCATTTAGGATTTGGGCTAGATCGCCAGAAGAGTGTTTGCGCTATTTAGATACGTTTATTCAGGTTCAACCTTTACCGATTATTTCATTTAAAAAGATAAGAAACTGCACACAAGAATTAGGTGTAACGCTGATGGTTGATAACCCCAATGATGAATATTCAATGAAGTTATCACTGGGAAACAGCCAATGGACTAGTAAAGGTGTGTTTAATCAACTACAACAAGGTTTATACACTCTTGCTATTTCTGAAGGGCCTTGTGTGGTAGATACGATACTCGGGATCGACTCTATTTCCCTACTAAAAGTATATGCTTTGCCAGCCAATGACACGCTCATCGCATTAGGCACCTCTATCAAATTGTATGCACTTGCCAACCAACAAGATATAAGCATAGAGTGGTCACCTACAAGAGGGCTTTCGACTCCTTTTGACCTCATTACGACTGCTGGCCCTTTAGACGATACTCGCTATACTGTTTCTGTAACCAATAGTGACAGTTGTACTGCTACTGCCTCAGTATTAATTAATGTCGATACCAATAAGAAGGTATATGTGCCTAATGTATTTACGCCATTGCCGAATATCCATAATGATAATGACCGGATTACGGTATATGGCAATGCTGCGGTGGAATTGGTTAAAGAGTTTTCTATTTATGACAGATGGGGCAGCAAAGTATTTGAATCTAAAGATTTTTTACAAGGAACAGCACCTTGGAATGGGAAATTCGATGGAAAAGATGCTGAACCTGCAGTATATACTTGGATGGCAAAAGTACTATTTGTAGATGGTGATCAAAAGTGGTTTTATGGCAATATTACCTTATTACGGTAAACATTCACCATCAACGGAAATAATAGTTGATATTATCCGCTAAGATAGCAAATGGGCGCTATCTTGACTG
>JAAFHO010000754.1 GCA_013297575.1 Chitinophagales bacterium | reverse complement strand
ATGGAAGCAAGCGTTGGTTTGTCGCCTCAATTTCGACTTTGGGCAGAAGGTGCTTACCAAAAAACTGGTTTTTTAAGCACCCTCATGGACGATGCATTGGGTATTCCGTTCGTAATGCCACCATCTGACGATTTTATTTTTGTAAATGCTGAAACGCAGCAACCGATATTGCAATTTGGTTTGGGTATGCAATATCGCTTCAATCCGAACGGAATTTGGCAGCCCTTTGTGGGATTAGGTTATGGAGCAGTCACGATTTTGCCATACCAAGTGGCGTATGAGTTTAATAATCAACAACTTAATGTACAATGGGATTTCGATCAGACGGTCAATCGCCACGACCTTTTACCTAATTTTTTGCTGCTTCGGGCGGGCATTGAGCGGCCTTTGACGAAGCGCTTGGACTGTAATGTAATGCTTACTTATCGCAACAATTTTGGTAATAGTTCTTTTTCAGCACCACCGAATTTGGGCTTACAAATGGGTCTGCGGTTCTAAGATGAATTAATTTGCTTGTACACGCAGCAATTTGAACCTTTAACGATGTATAGATTACAGAGCGTTTTTGCGTTCTTTAGTATCCATTTTCTAACAAATAAAATAGTTTTTTATGAAAAAAATCATGTTTTTGATTGCATTTTTAGTCTTTTTGCAAGTCGCTAATGCTCAAAAGATAAAAGCCTCTAAAGTCCCCGAAGTAGTAAAAACGGCTTTTGCCCAAAAATTCCCTAACGCAGAACTCGAAGGTTGGGAACTCGAAGACGGCAACTATGAAGCAGAATTTGAAATGACAGAAGACGTAGAAATGTCATCCGTATTTGCTGCTGATGGCAAATGGCTTGAAACCGAGCAGGAAATAAAAAAATCGGAGTTACCCGTTGCTGTTTTGTCAAAATTGCAGGGTAAAAAGGTAAAAGAATCTTCCAAAATTATGCGCGCCAACGGATCTACAATTTATGAAGCAGAAGTAAAAAGGCAAGATTTGCTTTTTGATGCGGCTGGAAATTCCG
The DNA here is from genome assembly GCA_013297575.1 of Chitinophagales bacterium. GTDB lineage: Bacteria > Bacteroidota > Bacteroidia > Chitinophagales > Saprospiraceae > M3007. The sequence continues at coordinate 1,934 of JAAFHO010000754.1, read as the reverse complement.
TAAAATAATGTCTGAGATTGGCTATCGTTTTTTACCACATCAGTACACAGACCGTAATGCTTTTACCACATAGAAAGCAAAGAATTTCATCGAAAGATGTTCGTAATAAACTAGGATCTATATTTCCTATGGTCCTATGTGGTAAAGCATTGCTCTCCAAAATACCTCTTATCTCCTAACTTTCAATTTCATAAAATTTTTCAAACAATGAGAAAAGCACTAATCATGCTATTGGCATTGCCATGCCTTTACACCGCTTGTAAAAAAGACCCAGTTAGGGTTATTGATTCCGCCTATAACCCCGACCTCAGTTTGTCGAAATTCGCGGATCCAACCAATTTTACCAACCCCTATTTCCCGCTCGAATCTGAAAAGATTTACAAGTACGAGAACCAAACCACCGCAGGGCTTGAAAAAGGCGAAATTTTGATCAGCACAGACACTAAAATTGTGCAAAATATCACCTGTGCCGTTGTGCATGACCGCGTTTGGCTCAATGACATTTTGATCGAAGACACCTATGATTGGTTCGCCCAAGATAATGACGGCAATGTTTGGTATTTTGGCGAAGACGTGAAAAACTACAACTCCGACGGTTCGTTTTTGGATAAAGACGGCTCTTGGGAAGCAGGCGTTGGTAGCGCAAAAGCAGGCATAATTATGCTCGCCAATCCAATTGTTGGTTCCAAATACAGAGAAGAGTACCTATTCAATGAAGCCGAAGACGAAGCAGAAATTGTCGCTACCGGAGCAACCGTAACAACCCCCGCAGGTACATTTACAAATTGCATCAAAACCCGGAATTTTACCGCGCTAGAGCCGGATATAGAAGAAAACAAATGGTACGCGCCTAAATTCGGCTTAGTCAAAACTTTAAAAATTCCTGACAACGAAACGGATGTTTTGGTCAAAACGGAAGGCGGCTATCAAGTTGATATCACTCTGGCCAAATTTTCCACACCGACAAATTTGACCAACCAATATATGGTTTTCCCCGTGGGAAAAAAATACATATATCAGCAAGTCACCCCCGACGGCACAGAGCGCATCGAAATCGCACGCCTTGGCAACAAAGTAGTCATGGGCATTAATTGCATCGTAGTCAAAGATGTGGTGACTCTAAACGGCATCAAAATCGAAGAAACTTGGGATTGGTATGCGCAAGACAACGAAGGCAATATCTGGTATTTCGGCGAAGACGTGGACAATTTCGACCATACAACAGGCGCATTTGAAGACCACCATGGCTCCTGGGAGGCAGGCGTAAACGGCGGCTTACCCGGCTTGATCATGCCTGCCACCCCACAAGTCGGCGACCAAATCAGAGAAGAGTACCTTTGGGGTGAAGCCGAAGACGAAGCGGAAGTACTTCAAACGGGCATTATGGGCTTAGTCACGCCGTACGCGACATTTGACAACTGCATCAAAACGCGCAACTTCACTCGGCTTTCACTAGGAGATTCCTTCAAGATTTATGCGAAAGGAGTCGGCTCCGTCAAAGAAATCAATGAAGACGGGGAGGAATTACTCTTGATTGACATTCAATAAAAAGTTTCATACAACAGAGGGTTATAGTTCTTAGTAGCGAGGTTTGTCTGCCCCGTTTTTGGAAAAATTCGGGGCGGGCATTGTCGTTGATCATGAAACTAAGAAAGCCATAATTGATTCGGCTACTTTGCTTATTTGAAATCTATTGAACTTTGTAGCATTAAATTGTAAATAAAATTAAAGAAGATGAGAGTAATTATCACAGGTTCGTTACGGCAGATTACCCAACCACTTGTCTTTGAGTTGGAACAAAAGGAAATTTATTAACGGTTATCAGTCATAACCCTGAAAGACAGAATTGTATAAAATGCCTTCGTGAATATTTCTGGGCATTGAATTTATTTCCATATATTTGTGGCTTAATATTTTGGTTTGCTGGTTAGGGG
>JAAFHO010000753.1 GCA_013297575.1 Chitinophagales bacterium | reverse complement strand
GAACTACGCGTAGATGGCGTGGACGAACTCATGCTCAAGCACGATTCTCCCCTATTGGAGGCTTGCAATACCAGTTTTCAAGTGCATTTGCAGGTTTCATCCAAGGAATTTGTCAAAATGTACAATATTGCGCAAACATTAGCGGCTCCAGTTATTGCCATTTCGGCCAATTCACCCTTGGTATTTGGCCGGCGTTTGTGGCACGAATCGCGGATTGCCTTGTTCCAACAAAGTTTGGACACCCGTACTGCGCACGACCACATGCGGGAGCGGTTACCACGCGTCAATTTTGGTTCAGGCTGGCTCAAAGGCGATATTACACAAATATACAAAGAAGATATTTCGCGTTTCCGCGTACTTTTAGCTGGTGGTATTGAGGAGGATTCATTGGCAATGGTGGCCAATGGAGAAGTGCCAAAATTGCGCGCCTTACAAATCCATAATTCTACGGTATATCGTTGGAACCGTCCTTGTTATGGCATTTCGCCTAATGGTAAACCACATTTGCGTATCGAAAATCGGGTAATTCCAGCAGGTCCTTCTGCGGTGGATGCATCCGCCAATGCTGCTTTTTGGTTGGGTTGTATGATCGGGATGGCATCACAATACGAAGATATTACCAAATCGGTTAGCTTTGCAGATGTTCGCGATAACTTCTTAAAATCGGCAAAATTTGGCCTCGACTCTACCTTTAGTTGGATGAAAGACAAAAAAATACCCGCTCAAGAACTTATTTTAAAAGAATTGTTGCCGCTAGCAGAAGCCGGACTCAAAAGTCGAAAAGTAAAAGCCGCGGATATTACTAAATACTTAGGCATCATTGAAGAACGCGCAAAAATGCACAAAACGGGCGCGCGCTGGGCATTGCGCTCCTTTACAGCACTGAAAGAGCAAATCTCTGCCGAAGAAGCAGTAACTTGTATCACGGCGGCTACTATCAAAAATCAAGAACTCAATAAACCGGTGCATACCTGGGACGAACCGACAATTATGGATCATACCGACTGGAAGCCATCCAATCTAAAAGTGGAAGAAATTATGTCCACCGATCTTTTCACCGTCCAAAAAGACGACCTTATCGAACTGGTCGCCGAAATTATGGACTGGCGTAAGATCCGTTATATGCCCGTGGAAAATGCCAAAGGAGAACTCGTAGGTCTCATCACCTCTCGCATTCTCTTACGCCATTATGCGCGCCGCCACCAACCCACAGAGCAACCCATGCCTATTTCGGTAAAGGAAATTATGATCGAAAAACCAGTCACCGTAAAACCCGAAAATACGATACTGGAAGTGATGCACTTGATGCGATCCCAAGGTATCGGTTGTTTGCCCGTCGTAAAAGGCAAAGAATTGATTGGTGTAATTACAGAAATGGATTTATTAAGGGTGACTTCGCGACTGTTGGAAAGATCGTAATGATGCGTACCCCTTTTATCCATTTATTATTATTACTATGCTTCGCTTTGGCTTTTTACCCAAGTCACAAAGCCAAAGCCCCTGTACGCCCAACGGGAAAATGCTCCCCGCAATGGGTACATGCAGAGGGTTATACTTTTATTCGCCCCGATCTAATTGATAGCCGCTCGGCTTACGCGCCTTATTTATTAGATTGGGGTACTTTTTACCGCGATTCTTTTGATATCATTGATTGGCAAAAAAAAGAAAACGTAGAGGAATGGTCGGCGCGTTTCTGCGATTTGCCGGATTACGGCGATGTGGAAGATGTCGTTTACAAAGTGAGTGATGCCGACTTGACTTATTTGATCGACCTCACCAAACGCAAAGTGGGTACCACCAAACTTGGTTTTCCATTTGCAGATAATACCTTCGCGGAGTGTATTGTTTATAACGGCTGCACGGATGTGGTGCAATACCTCAAATTTGCCCGCCGTTGTGAGCAATACGCCATTTCAAAATCCAGTAAATGGCGGTTACAACCCGATAACCTCAATGCTATGCAGGGATTGATTCAGGTGGGTAAACAATTATTGGACCAAACAAATTCGCATTTTCTTAAATTACGTTACACTTACCAAATTGTCCGAATGGCCCACTACGCCGGACAATGGCAACAAACTATCGATCTATTTCGCGAGTTAATTCCAAAAGTGGAACAGCGCAAACCGAGTATTATCACTTTTTGGGCATTGGGGCACGTGGCCGGAGCACTACAACGCTTGGGTAAGTATGGCGAAGCGGCTTATCGGTTTTCTACTATTTTCAGGCAATGCGCCTCCAAACGCACACAAGCCTTTGAGAGTTTTAAAATCAGGGATGACAATGATTGGAATATTGCACTCAATATGTGCAAGGACGAATCTGAGCGCGGTACGCTATACCTGCTTCGCGCGGGCAAGTACAAGTCCACCTTTCTCCAAGACATGAAATCTGCTTACGATGCAGATCCAAGCAATCCCCAACTCACACTGATGCTCGTGAGTCAGGTGCAACATTTTGAAAAACGATTGCTGCGTACGCCTGCTACGGATCGGCGTTTTAAAAAGGATATTTTGGTAAAAAGACAACGTGAAGCAGGTATTGAACTCATTGATTTTCAGAAATTTGTACGAAAAGTAGTCAAAGATGGCCAAGTTCCGGATCTATTGGCTTGGCGTTGCCTCGATGGTTATCTCGAAGTAATTGCAAAAGACTTGTACGCCGCCGAAAAAACATTTCAAGCCATTGAACTTTCACTACCAAAAGGCGACCAAGGCAATGTTTACTATCGTCAAATGGAGATTTGGCGCACGCTGGCAGAGATCAACCAATTGGATACTGGCAGCCGTTTCGACTATAATCGCGCTGCAAAAATACGGTCTTATAAAGCATTTAATGACCACCCCGATCTAGCACTATACTTGCAGGATATGATCTCGGAATACTACGAAGGACACGACCTTACGGGACTTTCTATCCTGACAGTATATGGCCCCAATGGTGTAATGATGA
>JAAFHO010000752.1 GCA_013297575.1 Chitinophagales bacterium | reverse complement strand
GGGATTGAAAAAGTGGTGGGTATGCTGGATATGTTGTATGTAGAATATTTGGAAGATCGGTATCGCTGTTGTCCGTTGTTGCGAAAAATGGCGCGGGAAAAACTGTCTTTTTTCTAAGGAATGGTGTCGAAATAAGAATAAGTTTCTTTATGTTTTTAGGGTGTAATCGACCCAGAATGGGTCAAATGTTTATAGCGCAATGTGGCTGTATGACATTCGACCCCTACAGGCTAAGGTTTATACACATCTTTACATAGGCACTGTAAACTATTGATTATGAACAGATTATTAGGATTTTTTTATAAAGGTGCAGCGCACCGTAATATTTGTAGCAATGGTGCGATATCCGCGTTTTGAAGGTGCAGCGCACCGTAATATTGAATTTAATGTTACGGTGCGCTGCACCTTCAACCATGATTTGCCGATTTTTTACTACAAATATTACGGTGCTCTGCACCTAAAATTTTTACAAGAAAGCCCTGTATGCCTAAAAGGGTCAAAACTTGCTAAAGCCTGAATTGATGTAAAGATATGTAGAAACCGCAGCCCTACTGGGTCGGTCAACCGCTACAAATATGCTCAAAATAGAGACTTCAAAATATAAAAAAACGTTTTTTACAGTGCATTTATTCAATCAAAAAAAATAATGGTAAATTTTACCCGTGAAATATTGTCCAATGGCCTCAAAGTACTCGTACATGAGGATTTTTCTACGCCATTGGCTGCAGTGAATGTGGCGTTTGATGTGGGTAGCCGCGATGAAAATCCTGAAAAAACGGGATTTGCGCACTTGTTTGAGCATTTGATGTTTGCTGGCAGTAAAAATGTAAAGGATTTTGATGAACCACTCCAAAGTGCAGGTGGCGATAATAATGCTTATACGACTAACGATTATACGACTTTTTACGAATCCATTCCAGCACAAAATATTGAAACGGCGCTTTGGCTCGAAAGCGACCGGATGCTATCGTTAAATATCAACAAAAAATCGTTGGAAACACAACGCCGTGTGGTACTGGAAGAGTTCAAAGAAACGTGCCTCAACGAGCCTTATGGCGATATGTGGCACCATATTTCGGAGCTCATGTACACCCAACACCCTTATCGGTGGCCTGTTATCGGGCTTGTACCCGAACATATTGAAAGGGCCACTTTGGATGATGTGCGCGCCTTTTACGAACGGTGGTACACGCCTCAGAATGCCGTTTTGAGCATTTGCGGGCCTGTGCGCACGAGCGATGCGCTTAAGATGGCCGAGAAATGGTTTGCCGATATTCCATCGGGGCCTATACTACCGCTGCGCAATTTGCCGGAAGAACCCGCTCAAGTGGAGCACCGCACCAAAACCATCCGTTCCAGCAATGCACCGGTGCCGGCAGTATTTTTGGCTTTTCGGATGCCCAGCCGTTTGGATCCCGATTTTTACCCTGTGGATACCATTACCGATGTATTAGCCGAGGGACGCTCGTCGCGTTTGTACCGGCATTTGCTCAAAGAAAAGCAGATGTTTTCGCAAATTGACGCGTATGTTACGGCGAATACCGATCCGGGTTTGCTCGTGATAGAAGGTCGCCCAGCAAAAGGCATTAGCCCGGAGGAGGCTTTGGCCGCTATTTGGAACGAATTGGAGATATTGACCCGCGTGGCAGTAGAACAACGTGAACTGGAAAAACTCAAACACCGTTTTGAAAGCACGATCGTGTTTTCGGAACTGAGTGTGATGAATAAGGCGCAAAACCTCGGTCTGTTTGAGATGCTCAACGGCGCGGAGTACATGAACAACGAAGTAGGGCTGTATATGGCCATGACCCCCGATGATATTTTAAGGGCCGCAAAAAAATATTTACGCAAAGAAAATTCCGCTACCTTGATTTATTTGCCTGTGGAGTAAAGAGGGCTAACGAATGACCACCACTTTTCGCGTAACTGCTTTTCCGCTATCAATAATAGCCGAGAAAAAATATACGCCGCTGGGCCAATTGCTGGTATCGTTATAGTTGGTGAGTCCAGGTGACAGATCGGTGAGTTCTTGGATCAGTTGCCCCGCTGCATTATATACCCGCACTTGTGCCTTATTACCATACGGAATATACATTTTTAAGGTATTTCCGCTTACTGGATTGGGAAATACTTGGAATGCTGCCGGATTATCGGCATCACAGGGGTGGTCTAGGTCTTCGCCCAACCTGAAATTAGGAAAATAATTGACCACAAATGATGTCCACTTGGGCAGTTCTAAACCGCGCTGCCTAAAATTGCAGGCCAGTCCTTTTTCATTCGGTGACTCAATGATATGGACAAAATGGTTTCCATTACCTGCAAACATATAAATCTTACCATCAGGGGCGGTGCGCATTTGAAAAAAATTGGAATAAAAAAACTGGTCTTGGTAGAAGTCGTAGTTTTCTATCAAAGTATAATTTCTATTCGCCATGCCTTGCTCTTCCAAATCAAACTGGTACAGTGCAAAAGTATTATTAAAATAAAGTAATTTGGAATCGGGTGAAAAAGCCAAACCTGCTACATTTTCCTGATAGCCCTCTGGCGAAGGGGGCATAGCGAATACCCGCTTGAGCCGCAATACACCCGTACACCGATCAAAATCATAAATCTCCATATCCCCTCCGTTGGGTATAGCCCTACAATATGTTTTCCCATCTGGTGAAAAATCAGCCTGCCCATTATTGGTTTCAGCTTGGTATTCATCACCGGGTATATCTTCAAAATAAGGATACCAATCCAAAAAGATGCGATAGGTTTTTGTGAATGGGGTGTAGGGAGGGGGCATGGTTTGTAATACGGGTGATGCAACACCATTAGGGGTAACCAGTATCGTCCAAAACTGACGGTTATTGCCCCTTGGTAACACAATCCACCAATCACGCCCATTACTATGCCTTACCGATGAAATATAACCGGATAAGCTATCCTCGATCAAGAGTTGGTTTTTGCGCA
>JAAFHO010000751.1 GCA_013297575.1 Chitinophagales bacterium | reverse complement strand
CATAGAAGTAGGTGTTGATGCAGTGGCCACTTGGACGCCTGGCGACGTAAATATTGCCCAGAAAAAAGGTGGTTTGGTCACCATTGCCTCTACCAAACAATACGCCACCCAAATGCCCAATATCACGATTTCGATCAAGAAATTCTTGAACGACCACCGTACTGATATGGAAAAATTGATCGTGGCACTCTCTCAAGCCGGCGACCAAGTGCGCTCGTTCCAAGAAGCAAAAGCGTTTGCTGCTGATGTTTCCGCCAAAGTCTATAACGAACAAGATGGCGCATATTGGCTCAAGTATTATAATGGTGTGACCGAACGCGATAAACTGGGCAAAGAAGTAGCGTTAGGTGGTTCGGCCACCTTCAACCTCCGCGATGCCGCCGACATGTTTGGTATGGGCAAAGACGGTATTGATCGTTACAAAATCGTTTATTCTACTTTCGGGGATATTCTTTCTAAAATGTATCCTGAATTTATGAAAAACTACCCGGCGTACAACAGCATTATCGACAAGTCCTATTTGGCTACTGTTATTGCCAACCACCCCGAATTGATGGAAGGCAAGGCCATTGAAGTACAATACGCCAATGAAATTACCCAAAAAGTATCGTCAAAAGCGGTGCAAGTTCAATTTGAAACAGGTAGTGCGGTTATTAAACAAGCATCTTATGCCGTATTGGACGATATACTAAAAAGCGCAGTGGTGGCCGAAGGCTTGAAACTGGGCGTATATGGACATACCGATAATGTAGGCGCACCGGGTGCCAACCAAGCACTTTCAGAGAATCGCGCAAAGGCCGTTCGCCAATACTTAATCGGTAAAGGGCTTGCCGCTAAACGTATCGAATCCAATGGTTTTGGTGCTGATAAACCCATTGCAGACAATAGTACTGCGGAAGGGAAAGCGAAAAACCGAAGGGTTGAAATCGTTTTGGGACAATAAACGGGTCAAATATTGTCGGTGTGCGTTGGACTTCAATTCCAATGTAGTCAGATTAACGATATACCAACCACGGAGTGGTTGAACGTGAATAGCCCTGAATGAAATTCGGGGTCGTGGTGTGCGGCAATGTTTTAATAACCACGGAGTGGTTGAACTTCAACGTTTTGTGCGCGTTTCGTTAAGTTCAACCCTTTCAGGGTTATCAAACGTCCCCACCCTTAATCCCCGAATTTTATTCGGGGCTACTCAAGTTTGACCCTTATCAGGGTCTTGGCCTATTGTCGGGGCGACTACCCCAGCCCCGACAATTTAGTAGTCATTATTTGTCTATTTCAAATATCCCATCTTTGCCAAACGAGATATAATTTGTTTTTCTATGACATTTCAAAGATGGGTACTTAAAAAGTACCGACAATTTACAAAAAAATCAAAAAATAATGTTCAAATCTTTATTTACGCCCCTTACCCGCCTCTCTACCCGAGATTACATGATCTTAATTGCCCTGCAATTGATCCTCGTTTTAGGGATTTGGGAATGGCGCGGCAACGGCCTGATTCCCGCGCCTTCGAAAGTGACGGGTTCATTGTTCGCCTTATTCCAATCTGGCGAATTTTATGAAAACCTCATCAGCAGTTTGTGGCTGACGTTCAAAGGCATGGGTATTTCCATTATCCTTGCTTTATTGGTGAGTTATATGGCGTTTATTCCATTTTTTAGGCCATTTGCGCAATTTGTGGTGCGTTGCCGCTACTTAACACTCACCGGTTTGATCTTTTTATTTACCCTTTTAACCCAAAATGGCAGTCAACTAAAACTGAGTTTGCTCATTTTTGGTATCGTTCCGTTTTTTGTTACCTCCCTATTGTCTATTTTAGAATCGATCAATAAAGAGGAATTTGAACTTTGCCAAACCTTGGGGATGTCTCGTTGGCGGTCGTGGTGGGAAACCATTGTGATGGGGCGTTTGGATCAAGTATTGGAGGTCATGCGCCAAAATTTTGCGGTAGCCTGGTTAATGATCACCACCGTAGAAGGCTTGAGCATGTCGGAAGGCGGCTTGGGAACAATGTTGATCAAATCGAATAAATACCTCGATTTGGGCACTGTATTTGCGCTATTGGTCGTGATCTTTTTATTTGGTATTGCTTTTGATTTTTTGCTTTCGGTCATACGCCGTTGGCTTTTCCCTTATACCCGTTTCCAAATACTGAACAAATGAGTTATTCCAAAAACGAAGTACTGATTAAAGTGGAAAACGTTAGCCTCCAATTGGATGGCAAACCAATCCTCCACAATGTCAATTTTGACATCACTAATATCAAACGCCCCGATATGTCGCAAGGCCAAGTGGTGAGCCTCATTGGGCGCAGCGGTATTGGCAAAACGCAACTCTTCAAAATATTGGCCGGTATCAACAAACCTACTACTGGCACGGTGCTTTTGGGTGCCGATCAAGTGCCTGTACAAGCCGGCATGGTGGGTATTGTGCCTCAAAACTATGTACTGTTCAACCACCGCACCATACGGGGCAATTGGCTCATCGCCATGGAACGCTCTGGGATGAGTGAGGCGGATAAAGAAAAATTGATGCAGGACTACGCAAAGCATTTCGACCTTGCCGACCACTTGGATAAGTTCCCGATGCAATTATCGGGCGGACAAAGACAACGGGTAAGTATTATCCAACAAGTGCTGACGGGCAATAAATATATCCTACTAGATGAACCTTTTTCGGGCTTAGATGCTGTGATGGTCGATCGTGTAACGGCACTTTTGCTCAAGGTGTCGCTGTTGGACGAGCAAAATACGTTGATTATCGTCAGCCATGATATCGAAAGCGCGGTGGCCATTTCGGATTGTGTTTACCTACTCGGAAAACCTAATGCGGCACAAGGCGCAACCATTACCCAAACGTATGATTTGTGTTCGATGGGACTGGCTTGGCAAGCGGATATTAGAAAAAAACCGGAGTTTCAGCGGTTGTTGAATGATATTCGGGAGGGGATATAGGGG
>JAAFHO010000750.1 GCA_013297575.1 Chitinophagales bacterium | reverse complement strand
TCTGCCACACTGCGGGTTTGGTAGGCCACCCACTGTCCATCGTTGCTAATGACTTGTTTTTCAATACTTTTCCAGCGTTGCACATCGTTCATTTCGATGGGTTTTTGCTGTGAAAACAAGATATTTGTGGTTGAAAATAGGGCGAGGACAGCGAGTATAAGTTTTTTCATGGGGGCAAATATAGGAACGAATAACTTTATAAACGTACACTTTTGTTTTTACCAAAAGATTTTACAATGCTAACCAACGAAATTTCAAAGTTGGCTCAAAGGGGGGTAGTGCTAAATTGTCGGGGCTGGGGGTATCGCCCCGACAATAGGCCAAATACAGTACCCCACGCACTTGAAGGCCTCAATTATGCCAAAACTTAGGCGCAATATTCAACGATCTCCAAGTGAACACTTATCGAATATTAGGATATTGTCGGGGCGATACCCCCAGCCCCGACAATTTAGTTGAAATCAATAGCTTTAGTTGAAATCCATTGTTTGCAAAAATAAAATATCATGCCCCGATTTTGTCACGCACTCTATAATCGTTCAATCCGCGAATAGCCCCAAGATCTTGGCCAATAATGAGTAGTTTTTTGCCCACAATGGAGCATATTTGGCAGTACTATTATGGGTGCTATTTTGAACGGCATCTAATGAACCCCATAAACTTAAAGGAATTGTAAGACTTTTTTCATGTTTTCAGTATACATTACAACACTTTTTCAAAGCAAACACTATTCTCAATCCCCACATATTGGCCGTAATTTGGTATTACAACATAACCACTTTTTTGGTATAAACGAATCGCCTCCGGTTGCATTTGGCCTGTTTCTAAAATACATTTTTCGTAACCCAATGTCGCGGCCCATGTCTCCAATCCTTGGAGTACTTGGCCCGCAATGCCTTGTCCGCGCAATTCAGGATAAACGTACATCCGTTTTACTTCCATCGTATGCGCGTCGTATTCCTTAATAGCACCGCAGCCAACAGGTTTTTCGTCCAAATAGGCGACAATAACATGCTTAATCAAGTCAATTTTGTTGTATTGGGCATAAAATGCGTGGTCTTCCCCATCGCGAATGCGTAGGTCAGCATCGAGGAATTGGACCAGCGTCACAAAATCGGGGTGACTGGAATCTGTTTGGAGGAGGTGAAGCATAAAGTTAATTCTCATTCCTTATCGTCTTTTTCAAACCAAACACGATCTCTGTTTCCTGCTTCTCCGTTATAATTTACGGTTATTTCTACGCCTGCTGGAATGGCTTTAATCGCGTAAAAATCGATGGTTTCGGCCTCAAAATCCATACCGTACTCCGCATTGGGCTCGTATTCGTGGTTGTACAAAGAGCCATAACCAAGGCAAACCGCGTAATATTTACCATCTTCGCCCCAGTCGAAATAGTAGTCATCGAGCATTGTTTGCCGCATATGTGGTAATTCGCTCAGGGGAAATACCAACACCGGGCAAATTTCAATAATCTCCCCCGCTTCTATATCGCGTGCTGCAAATACGCCCCTACCATGCAATTCGGATGGGCCAAAATATATTTCTGCGTGTTGTAAACTCATTTTATTTATTGGTCAAAACTAAATATTCCCAAGGTTTTAGCGTCATTTGCATTTCGCCGGTGACTTGCATGGTATTTGATCCAAAAACATTGGCATAAGCACCCGAAAATTTAGAAGATGGCGTAATGGTAACGGTTTTGCTGAATTTGTTCAAATTAGCGATTACGATGACCTTATCGCCATTTTTTTCTCGGCCATAAGCATAAATATTTTTGTCATCGGTCGTTGAAAACTTGACAAGTAGGCCGCCAAATTTACCATTCCAAACGGCTTGGTTGTCGTGCTTGAGCGCATTTAACCGCTGAAAGAACAGCGATCTGCTGTATTTTTTCCAGCGAATCGGATCGCGATCAAAAAACTTTAACCGACGGCCTTGGTTATCCTCTTGCCCGCAATAAATCATGGGCATACCCTGCCAAGTCCAAGCCAATACATTCATCACATCGCTGGATGTACCGTACAGTTCGGATTCAGTGCCAGACCATGAGTTTTCATCGTGGTTTTGGGTGAAATAGAGTTGACAATAGTCTTTCGGATAAAAATCGTTTAGGAAATCGCGCAAGGTATCCAGCGAATGTGCGTCTTGTTTGCCTTTCCAAATATCCTTTGTCACATCTTTGAATTTCCAGCCGTAATTGGCGTGGAAACACGAGTTGAAATGCTCTGGTTCGTCCTGCCATTCGCCCAACATAAACATAGGTTTGATGGTATCTAAAGCAGGGCGCACTTCTTTCCAAAAATCATTAGGCACCAGACCTGCCATATCGCATCTAAACCCGTCAATATCGCATTTTTTGATCCAATATTGCATGGCATCAATCATGGCCGCACGGGTGGCAGGTTGTGCATAGTCCAAATCGCATATATCGCTCCAATCTGCGATCGGTTCACCGTGTTCGTTGATTGGAACTGTAAAATCTCCGTTGTATTTGGTATAATATTCTGGATGCTGTTTTTTCCAAACGGCATCCCAAGCGGTATGGTTTGGTACCCAATCTAGTACCACTTTAAGCCCAATTTCGTGTGCTTTTTGCACCAAACGGCGCAGGTCATCTTCCGTACCAAAATCGGGATTTACGGCTTTATAATCGACAACAGAATAAGGGCTACCCAAGGAGCCTTTCCTTTTTTCCTTGCCAATGGGATGAATAGGCATAAGCCAAATAATATCAACACCCAGTTCTTTTAAGCGTGGTAATTGGACTGTAACGCCGTTAAAATTGCCATTGGAGGAAAATTGACGTGTATTTAACTCGTATAATACGGCGTTTTTAGCCCAATCGGGCATTTCTGGGCGTTCGGATAATATCATTTTAGGCGGCTGTACAGCAGGCTTAGGGGGGCTAGGGGGGGTACAAGCCGATAAGGATATTGCCGCAAGAAAAATAAAGAATAGGCAGCGC
>JAAFHO010000075.1 GCA_013297575.1 Chitinophagales bacterium | reverse complement strand
CCCCACTTGGTTCAACGATAATACGGCTATTGGTTTGCCCATTTCAGGTACAGGTAATCTTAGTTTTAATGCGGCCAATGTTACTACGCCTCAAACGAGTATCATCACGGTACAATCTATACTCTCCGCTTGTTCAGGGCCAGCGATTACGTTTAATATTACGGTATCGCCTGGGCCATCTATGAATACAGTGCCCGATATTTCGATTTGTGGCGGCGGTAATATCGCGGCTGCTTTTAGTGGAGCAGGTGCTGGAGCAACGTATTCTTGGACCAATAGCAACCCGGCGATTGGTATTCCCGCCACAGGAACAGGTAATATTAGTGCAACTGCGGCCTCCCCCACCACCACCCAAACGGCTACCATTACAGTAACGCCGGCTATTGGAACGTGTATGGGGCCTGCGCGGACATTTACCATTACCGTTAATGCCTCGCCTACAATGACGATACCTGCCAATGTAACCGTTTGTGCAGGGCAGCCCGTTGCTGTCAATTTTTCGGGAACAACAGGGTCTAATTTTAACTGGACTAATACCAATACTGCTATTGGGTTAGGTGCTATGGGAAGTGGCAATATTGCCTTTACCACGCCTGCGGCGCTTGCTGCCACACAAATTTCGACGATTACAGTTACCCCACAAATTGGTACATGCCCCGGCGCTCCGGTTAATTTTACCATTACGGCCAATGTACCACCCACATTAACCGTCTCCACAGTAACTTGTGCACCTAATTTATTAACTTACACCGTAGTTATTACCTCAAATGCCGCAAGCCTAACAGCAACCGCCGGTACGATTGCACCCAGTGGCGGAGGCTTTACGATAAGTCTTATTCCCGCAGGTTCAAATATCAGTATCACGGCAACCTCTGCGGCGAGTTGTACGAGCCAAACTACCGTAAATGCACCCAACTGTAATTGTCCACCCGTAGCAGCACCTACAACGCCTAATAATCCGGCGATTTGTGAAGGGGCTACCATTCCTGCCTTGACAGTAGTGGCTACCGCGGGTTTACAGGTCAATTGGTACTCAGCCGCTTCAGGAGGCATGACATTGGTGAGCAATACCGCTTCGTTTACACCCGTTGGGCCATTTACAGCAGGTACTTATACTTTTTTTGCAGAAACAAGAGATCCTGCAACAGGTTGTTTAAGTACTACCCGAACACCCGTTACTTTAACAGTGAATGCCTCGCCCACGATGACGATGCCTGCTAATGTATCGGTATGTGCCGGACAGCCAGTAGCGATCAATTTTTCGGGTAGTAGCGGTGCTACATTTAATTGGATCAATAATAATGTCAATATTGGAATACCAGCAACAGGTTCTGGTAATATTGCCTTCAATACGCCAGCCAGTTTGAGCACTTCGCAGGTAGCCACTATTGCTGTAACCCCACAAATAGGAACTTGCCCAGGTACACCCGTCAATTTTACGATTAATATTGGTGCATTGCCAGTGATCACTATTGGAACGATTTCTTGTTCTTCTGATTTGCAAACGTATTCCGTAGCCGTAACCACCACCAATACCCAAACGCTCAATAGTTCGGCGGGTACGATAGCAGGTTCGGGCGGCAGTTTCTTTGTTAGTCAAATTCCCGCAGGTACCAATATTACGCTAAATGCCACTTCATCTGCTACCTGCCAGTCGCAGCAGGCCGTAACTGCGCCGAATTGTAATTGCCCTTCTGTACCGATCGCTGGAAACCCTAATAGCCCTACTATTTGCGATGGTACACCTATTCCGGCATTAACAGTAACGGCTAATGCTGGTTTGCAAGTAGATTGGTTTGCTAATCCTACTGGTGGCACTGCCATTGCAACAAATACCTTGTCATTTACGCCAACAGGGACTTTAACGCCTGGTACTTATACTTTTTATGCTGAAGCAAAAGATCCTGTAACGGGCTGTGTGGCCAACCGCACTCCTGTTATTTTGACCATTGATGCCACGCCAACGATGAATACCGTTTCGAGCAATAATCTTTGCGCGGGTAACATGGTCACCGCTAATTTTACGGGTACAGCAGGTGCTACTTTTGCTTGGACAAATAGCAATGCCAATATTGGTCTCCCTGCTTCAGGAAATGGTAATATTTCGTTTACCCCGCCCGCTAATTTGGCGACGACACAATTGAGTACGATTATCGTAACCCCAACCCTCGGAACTTGTCCGGGTACACCCGTCAATTTTACCATTACGGCCAACGCAAATCCAGTGATTACCATTGGAACGGTCCAATGTGCGCCTTCTCTATTAACCTACTCAGTAGCATTAACTACTACCAATGGCGCCACGATTACAGCATCGGTGGGAACGGTGACGGGTAGTGCAGGCAATTTTACTATTGCCAATATTCCAGCAGGTATCAATGTTGATATTAATGCATCCACATCGGCTTTTTGCGCTGCCAACCAAACGGTAAATGCGCCCAATTGCAATTGCCCGCCAGTAGCACCCGCCTCCAATCCATCGAACCCAAGTGCTTGTCAAGGCACTCCAATTCCCGCCTTGTCGGTAACTGCAGGTGCAGGATTGCAAGTCAATTGGTTTTTGACGGCAACAGGTGGTGCGCCTATTGTGACCAATATGGCCTCTTTGACCCCGCCAGGTGCCTCTTATCCGCCAGGTGTATATACTTTTTATGCTGAAACACTCGACCCAACCACGGGTTGTGTAAGTCCTACGCGTACACCCGTTACCCTTACTGTTACCGCAGCACCTACGTTGACGACACCCGCTTCGATTACAGTATGTGCTGAACAGGCCATCATTGTCAACTTTAATGGTACGGCCATGTCCACATTTAATTGGACCAATAACAATACTGGTATTGGCCTAAACCAGTCTGCGGGAACAGGGAATATTTCATTCACCGTCTCGCCAGATATTGAAATGGTGGAAGTGGCAACCATTCAAGTAACACCGCAACTCGGTACGTGCTTGGGTACTCCAGTTACCTTTACGATTACGGCCAATCCGCTGCCCACACTCGATATTGGTTTAATTCAATGTACGCCGCCAGCCCTTACGTCTTATTCTATTAACCTCAATTCTGATGCGGTTACTTTGATAGCCACATCGGGGACAGTAGTAAACAATGGCGGTGGCGATTATTCGATCACAAATATCCCAGAAGGTACAAATATCGTATTGTTGGCAACAGGTGCTAATGGATGTAAAGCGTCGCAAAATATCAATTCACCCAATTGTAATTGCCCGCCAGTGGCATTACCTGCTAACCCAAGTAACCCGACGATTTGTGTCGGCAGCACAGTCCCCACGCTAGCAGTTACGGTTGCAGCAGGATTGCAAGTAAATTGGTTTGCAACGGCAACAGGTGGCACACCTTTAGCCACCAATACTTTAACCTATTTGCCCACCATTCCGTCACAAGTAGGTATATATACATTTTATGTAGAATCATTGGATCCTGCTACTAATTGTACCAGTGCTTCCCGTACTCCAGTAGTAGTCACCGTAGCAGCATTACCCACAGCGGCCATTACGATCAATTCGGGTACGAATAATATTTGTGCAGGCACCACTGCTATTTTAACAGCAACAGGAGGAGGAACTTACCTTTGGAATACCATTGCTACCACAGCATCAGTTGCTTTATCGCCTTTAATTACAACGACTTATACAGTTACGGTAACGAATGCAAATAATTGCAAGGCCACAGCCACTTATACCTTAGTCGTCAATTTGCCATACAATGTAACGGTCAATCTGACTACTTGCGACCCCGCTGCGGTAGGCACGAAGGTGCTTAATCTTAAAACAGTTAACAATTGCGATTCTACGGTTAATATTATAACGACGCTCAATACCAGCAATTGCGCGCCCGTAGTCAATGTTGAAAATGGTAGTGTGGACTGCTCCGGCGATGCCGATGGTTCTCTTTCCATTGTTCCTACTGATGGAATCGCTCCTTATACCTATAATTGGTCTGGGAATAGCCAAAGTGGGTCAGGGACGATCGCTACTACTAACGGAACGGGCTTAATAGAAGATCTTTCCCCGGGCAACTATACGATCACGGTAACAGGAAGCAATGGTATTAGTACCACCGCCACAGGAACAATTACCGCACCGCCACCTTTCTCAGCCATCGCCAGCCTTCAATTAAAACCCAATGGTTTTGGTCTTTCTTGCGAAAGTGGCAGCGACGGTGCTATCAATAGTGTAGCCAATGGCGGAACATCGCCTTATACTTATCAGTGGAGCAGTAACCAAACCACAGCCAATATAACTGGCTTAAAAGCAGGGACTTATACCGTTACCATTACCGATAGCAAAGGTTGTACAGCCACAGCAACGGCCACCGTCACTTCCCCCGATGTGATCCAACTCGGTTTTTCTGCTGTAGAACCAGAGTGTAATAAAAATACACTTGGCGTTACGATGAACCCATCGGGTGGCAGTGCCCCATTTACCTATAAATTGGATGGAGCCTCGGTTACGGGGCCTAGGATAGATGTCCCGGAAGGTACGCATGTCATTTTGGTAACGGATAATGCAGGTTGCTCCCGCGATACAACGGTCACGATTGATCTACCCAATCCGGTCGTCATTTCCTTACCGGCTACGAAAGAAGTCAATTTGGGTAATCCAATCGAAATAGAAGCACAAACCACCTTATTAACTTGGGAAAGTATTGTTTGGTCACCATTGCGCGATACACTCAATGCAGATACTTTGATACAAAAATGGATTGCAGCCAATTCCGAAGTAATTACCGTTACCATCACAAATATTGATGGTTGTACCGATACAGCGCGCATTGCCATTATTGTCAAAAATGATATACAGATTTTTATCCCCAACGTATTTACGATAGATGCGGATAATAACAATGGTATTTGGCATATTTTTGGTGGCCCAGCCATTGCATTGTTACAAAAAGTGCATGTTTTTGACCGCTGGGGTAGTTCGGTATATCTTTGGGACGAGCCAACAACCTTGGATGATTGGCCCGGCTGGGATGGTTTTGTAAAGGGCAAACCCTCTAATCCAGGTGTATATGTCTATTATGTAAAAGTAAAATTGACCAACGGAGAGGAAATATTGCTGAAGGGCGATGTTACTGTTTTGAGGTAGCGGGCTTTATTTCAAATCATTTTAAAAAAAACTCGTTGCAGCGGTCTTCACTGCAACGAGTTTTTTGTTTATTGGGTTAAATTTTATTACAAAACTACTTCACTTTAAATACTTTGGCAGCATACTTGTTTTGGTAGTATTCGGGTAGTTTAGGTATTGGTTTAGAAGGGTTTCGCTGTGTAGATACAGGTTGCCGATTATCCAAAATTACTTTATGTTCGTTGATACATGCTGCAAATTGTTCAGATACCTTAGCATATACGCAAGACTTGAGGTGGAGTTCATCAAACCAACTTCTGGATGGGTTTTTAGGATTAACCGATTGTGCAATACCCCGGGCATCTACGTGGCACATATTTTTGTAACGCGTACTGAGATCCACGAGTAGTTCGTTGTACCCAAAAGTAAGTGCAACCATTACAGCCTCTTGGTCGTATTGTTCTGTAATTCCCTTTACCGTGAGTGGCGCCTTTAGCCATCTTCCATTTTTGAGGAATGTGTTCAATATTTTGGGCCAAAACAAACGACCACGCTTGTAACTGGGTATAGAATAATCGTACCCTTGCGTAAGTATAAGCAGTGAATCATAATAAGCGGGATCTTCTGCCTCAATGGTTTTGTGCATATACATGTACTGAAACTCCAATAATTTCAAAAAAGAGAAATAATTGAAATTGACAAATTTGCGCCCCCGCATAACTTTGTCGTATAAAGCTTTGTCGTACTCATTGTCTTTGAGTGCGCTCAGTTTTTCCTTGAGTTCTGCGGGGAGTGGGTTGGTCAAAAAATTGGTATGGGCATAAAGGTGTTCCCCTTCTTTAGCGGTTAATCGGTGTTTTACCCAAAAACCGAACTCTGTCAGGTAATTTTCTTCATTTTTCCTGTGTTTGACAAGATCAATATGTTCATCATCTGTTGGTTGATCGAGGTTTTGGGTATTCGTTTTGTATTTGGAAAATGGCAGAATACGTGCGTGCTGATCCACCAATGCCCCCAATTGTTCGCCTGTAATATCGTTGCCGCCGCCACTCACCATGAATACACTTGGCCGTATGGTGGTTATGTAAAAAAGGTATTCTCGTTCAAACAACATATTGGCCATCCAATCGCCACCAGCACCAAGGCTTTTAACAGCGAATTTTTTATTTTTCTTAATCAGATGGTGTACAATATCTTTTACATGGATCGGGAATTCGTACCAAGAATCGCCTTCTGCGAGTACTTTGATGTATTGATCGGGGGCTTTTTCTAATTTTCGTACCCGACAAAAATATTTTTTATCGCGACGTTTCATATCACGACGGTTAAAAAATCCCATTAAACCTCGGTCTGACTTAGATTTATTATTAATTGTTCCGTCTCCTTTATTGAATAATTTATGGGTATAATAGCGTAATTGGTCCTTATCAAGGTCATAATGGAGGAGGGTATCCATATCTAAATCGGTAAAATCCAAGGGAGACCCGATCATTTTATCGCATAATCTACCGGTTATTTCTGCTTGGTTTTCATAGTGCTGTTGGCTCATGGCAAAGGTGGATATTTGAATCAGTAAAAGGGTAATTAAATGTTTCATGGTCATCTTTTTTCAAATGGGTGTACGCTTTTAAGTCATGCGATGGGTAAATCCCTTTTACCCATCGCCATGCTTTGTGTTTTCGGTTTAATTTGTGATAAGTTGATGAAAGAAAATAAATCGATTTTTTGGGGCACAAATATTTGGCAATCAAATATTTGTCTGTTATCATCACTTAAAATGGCTTAGCCGTACTGTTTACTTTTTCTTTTTGGATGCAGCATCATTAGATTTTCTGTTATCAGCATAACCTATCTCCCAACTTTTAATAGTAGGAATACTCGGCGCGAAGAAATACTCACCTCCTTTTAACGTAATAGTATCTTTAAAATGAATGGGGCAATCAACGCTCAATGCGGTTCCTTTTGCTTGTGTCGTCCTCCAATTATGGTTTTGGTTTTCCCAAAGATGTGCTGGATTCAGCTCTTGCCCGAGCAATGGATCATTGCCAGTATCAGGTACAGGGAAAGATGGATCATTGACCCAATTATGCTGAATAAACTCAAATTGATCTTCAATACTTGCCTGATAAGCCATAAACAGTAACCCTACGCCACCTTCGGGATGGAAAGCAAGGTTGCCATTACGGCATATCTCGTCATACGGTATGCCCCTGCGGGTGATTCGACGCGATTTATTGAAGTTTTCGGCTTCGGCAGGAGGTAAATTGGGGTTATGCGCACGTGGGTTGCTCTTTCTGATATGTGCATGAAACGGGCATTTCACGGTGCTGATATTGGTTTCATTGCTATAATCAAAATCATTGGGTATCTTTTTGAATTCCTCTAAGTCCATTTCCGTATTTTGAAGGGATATAGGTGTTCCATCCTCAAACCTACCCACGACCAATGCGCCAGCCATTTCTTTCATATTCCCTGGTAGCATATTGCCGATTTGCGCCTCTTGCTCTTTGAATTTTTTTACATTTTGATCCAATTTACGGAATACAAAGTAACTACCAAAGCAATCTTCTAAAGCCGTACCGGGGTCATCCACCAAAACAAGGGAAAGTGGTGCTGCTGGATCCCATTTGGTGATGCCAGTGTTATTAACATACTCCTGATATTCGTTTTGTAGGTATATCGGCTGACTTACGCCATCTACATAGCCATTGTGCTCAATACCGATACCATGCTCGTTTTCAAGTATCTCGCCCCATTGTTCTTTTACAACAGTAACTACTGGTGTTTTTTCGGGGATTAATTCATTTACTTTGACTTTCAAACGACTTTTAGAGGTGTCAGCCAGTATGAGTAAAGCATGAATTTCGTCGTTATAGCCATCTTCCCAAGCATAAACTGGAGGGTCTTGGAGTATATTTTGGCGTTTGGCCATACCATTTTTAAATGCCACGGATTTAGGACTCGGGATATCCAGCATATCATAGCCTTTGGCACTCAGTAATAAGAGAGTCACCAAACCACCGTCGTGTTTTTTATCCATATGCCTTTTTTGGCTATCCTCCAGTTGTTGGAATGCCGAGGTAATCGGTAAATCAGCCAGCCACTTTTTTACAGCGGGAATATCGTGACCATGAAAACGTAGAAATAAGTGAAGCGCATGCTCTCTGCCGTGGTGTTTGAGTATATTCGCCTGAAGATTATTTAAAAAAGGTGTTTGTTCGGGTAATTCTAATGCTACAATTGCTGGAGACTTTAGATCAATAGCCATATTACAAATTTGGTTTGGTAAGTATTTGGACCTAATTAATTGTGTCCAAATACTTAAATGAATGCTTATAATTTGTAACAAAGATGGGGTGATGCAGTCCACTCCAGCAATCACATAAAAGGGGGATATTTATACGAAGCTAAGTATTTGGACATCATTAATGATGTTCAAATACTTAAATGGCTACCATTATATCAATGGTCACGCCTTGGCTTAAAGCCGTTTGGCAGATTAATTTGGCTTTTATTTCATCGGCACGGCGGCGCATGGTAAATAATCCATTGCCCTCACTTATTGTTTCTGGATCGTAACCAGGGCCTTTATCACTGATAATGAGTTGCAAGTGGCGGTGAGTAGTAATGATTTCTACTGAAACAGGCATATTTTGGCCATATTTTAGCGAATTATGAACGGCTTCTTTAAAAATAAGGAATAGATTGTGCCGTACTTTGGGGTTTAAGCCTAATTGCTCATTATGCAAAGTGGTTTTAAATGAGCATACCAAATCATGCTGTTCCCGCAATTTGGCCAAGTGTTCTTTCATCCTACTAACCAGATCAGACAACTGGTCGAATTCGGGATTAATCGACCAAATACTATCTTTAAACGCATTGTGTATTTTTTGGGCGTTTTCCGTTATCCGCTCTAATGAGTGCATCATATTAGGCTCGCTATTACCCGATAAACGGGCCAATGTTTTGCTATATAGCCCAATTGCAGTGACAGAAGTCCCCACATCATCATGTAGGTCATCTGCAATTTGTTGGCGTACTTGTTGAAGTGCTTTTATTCGATCCAATTTTATTTGATAAAACATCCTGCCTAGCCCAATGACAGCACCAATTATAAGCAAACAAAACCACCATGTTTTCCAAAAAGGAGGAAATATTTCAATGTGTATTATTTTTTCTGCTAGGGATGGAATATTGGCATCGCTATGCGCCATTATCCGTAAAGAATAGGTGCCTGGTGGCAAATTAGAAAATCGGATCAGTGCCGGATTACCCTGTTTTATCCATGTTGTATCAAAGCCATCCAAACGGAAATATATAGTATTGGCCGAAGCATTGCCATAATCAATAGAAATAGCTTCGAAACTAAGCGTATTTCGGCTATAAGGTAATGAAATATGTAAAATTTCGTCTGGATTGCTACTGCCAGTCTTTTTACAAGCCAGTGTAGAATCGGGTAAATCGTCCACCAAAATTTTTGAAATTTTCAAGATGGGCGGTGGCAAATTCCGAATCCATATTTTTTCAGGGGTAGCGATCAACGTTTTTTCGGAACTAAACCACGAGATCCCGTTGGATGTACGCGCTGCTATTTTGGGATTCAATCCTTTTTTTGGCAACCCATCAGATTTTGAAAATACCTGAGACTGAAAAGTAGTGGTATTGAATAACGTTAAATAGTTGAAAGAGGATAACCACAGGTTGTTGTCGTCGGCTTTTTTCAATGCAATGATTGTTTGCTCGGGTAATCCGTCTTTTATCCCAAACGTTCGGATCGTATGGTTGGTTTTATTAAGGCAAGTAAGGCCATAAGCCGTTCCGATCCAAATGCAATGAGCATCCTCCTCCCAAGCATATACATCCCCAACGATATTGAGTGCAGGACTAGTAACTGCGTATTTTTTATCAAAACCTTCTTTTAATACCCACACTTCCTTCATTTCCTTGGAGCAATATAGATTGTTCTGGCTGTCTTCAAAGACAGAAGTGATACCTTCTGGACTAAAACTTTCAATAGCTAAAGGAGTAATGGCAAACTGGCCTTTACTCTTTTCTTCAATTTCAGAAACCCCAGTATAAGATGAGGCTATAACTTTCCCATTACGTAATACACAAATATCCAAAAATTTGGTATAAGGCGTATCGCGTTTTGCAATGACTTGAAACGATTGTTGGACCGGATCGTACAATTCAATCAAATTTAGGTTGAGCAGCCATAAACGATCTTTCTTATCCGCCAATATTTTGACATACGGATGTTGTTTCTTATGACGGATCGGTTGCTCCAGTACGCCTCTATTCGATAGACGATACAAATCATTTTCAATAGCAAGCCATAAATTTTCTTTACTATCGGTGGTCATTGCACCAATTGGGGCACCACTAGGAACTTCAAAACTTTGATTTTGGAATATGGTTTGCGCTGAATTGATCCACGCAACGCCATTATTTTCCGAAATAATCCATAACGTGCCTTTAGAATCGCTATAAAGATTGGTTATGCTTACCTTTGAAAGTTCGGGAAATGCTTTGAAATTATTAAATCGCCTGCCAGTTGCGGATAATTGACCGATTTCGCCTTTCGAATCTGCTACCCAAATATTATTTTGGGCATCTATTGCAATGGTGGATAGCCCATTTTGAGGTGTAATATTATTTATAGTGTATGATGGAAGATGAATTTTATGTACGCCCCCATTTGTGACTACAAATAGGCCATCCGCATGGTCAAACTCTACGTCAAAAACAACAACATTTCCTTTTACATTACTTGGAGTAAAAAAAAGGGTATCATACCGTTGTACTGTTCCGTCTTGATTTAAAGTAACGAGCGACAATCCAGCACCGGGCCATTTGTAACCTGCAATATATTTTAAATAACCCTCTTTGGGATCCGTGGCGGCGACACATCGGTCAATATCGCGGTTAAATTTAAAGTGATCTTTTTTATTGAGGGGGTGGGGGGTAGATAGATCCACCGAATAAACTGGAGAATCTGCTCCACGTGTCTCTACAATCCAAAGTTGATTGTTTTTATCAATAGCAAAAGGGTGACACCAATTTACTATACTATCTTCCTCCTGCAACAGATGGTATTTGAACTTGCCCGTTTTGCGCTGGTATTGGCAGAGGTAATCCTCCATTCCAAACCATATATCGTGATTTTCTGATTCCAAAAAATTACTACAAACATTCGTCTTTTGCTGGTATTTGCCCAAAAAACCTTCAGGCATACCGGTGGTAACCGATATGCCATTAAAGCGGTTGAGCCCTATGGTAGAGCTCAACCATAATTCTCCTCTTGAGTCCAGTAGCGCATACCAGTTCCAACTCTGCAACAAACCATTAGTGCGATCAAAACGATGCACATGATGCTTGTAAGACATGTATTGGGCATGGGTTAGAGATATTGTAAAAAGGAAAATGAGTACCAAATAGCAATGCTTTTTGTGCATATTCTTTACGATACATTGTTTCTTCCTTTATTAATCGTGGTCTGCTGGTGGTTTATCAGGATCGAAGCTGGCTAGTTTGATGGTGCGACCACCTGGCAACATGCAATAGGGAGGGCATGGCAATGTAGTCTTTGCTGTACCTGTACTAATGACTTGTCCATTTTCTTGTACAGGTACCACGGCTACAGTATAATTGCCGCTTCCGCGGGCAAATTCTACTAAAACCTCTCTGAGGCCAACAGCATCTGTTTGGTTAAAGACTTCGTGGAGTTCGTAATCGTAATACGTGCCGCTCATGGATGCATTAACGGGCGTGTCCATTACGACATTTACAAATTGGAGTTCAACTATCATGATCTTTCTGTTTTGATATTAAGCATCGCTTTCCAATGTTTCGTGATGCCCAATTGAATTAAAAAAAAATTATTAAACTATTTTATTCTGAATCGCTGCCAAAACTGCTTCTGTTTTGGATCTGACGTGTAGTTTTTTATAAATACTTTTGGTATGTGTGCGTACTGTTTCCAAAGAAATAAATAATTCACTACAGACCTCTTTGTACGAGTTGCCTTTTATCAGACTTTCCAATACTTCTAATTCCCTTTTGGAGAGTCCATAATCAATGGATGGTTTTGAGCGCAATTGCCGCTGAAAATATTCCAATGCTTTGCGTGCGATAAAAGTGTTGATAGGGGCGCCCCCAGAAGCGGCCATTCGTACCGCTCCTGCAATATCAGTATCGGCATCTTTAATCAAATATCCGCTTGCTCCATACCTTAGTGCATTGAATACATTTTCATCTTCGGAATGATGGGTCAAAATAATGACCTCTGTATCGGGAGAAATTTCCTTTACAATAGCTGTCGCTTCAATTCCATTGCGTTTTTGCATTTGAATATCCATCAAAATGACATCCGGTCGTAGTTCATCCGTTTGCTGTGCCACCTTTTCAGCATCTGCAAACGCGCCTATCACCTTGATATCATCAAAACAACTGATTAAACTGGTAAATCCTTCTCTTATATCCTTTGTATCCTCATAAATAACAACAGTGATCGGATTTGGTGTGTTTTTCATTAAATTTTTATTTGATTATGGTGTAAATTATACTGCAAAGTTACGGGTGGTGTATCGGTTCAAACAATACCGCAAAAGGGTGAATATTATACCCCCAATCCCGGCGCATCGCTCAACCGCATCACGCCATCTTTTAAAATAAACCCAGCATCTGTGAAATCAGTAGCCAAATCCAGACTGCCATCCAAATCAATATAACGTGTATGCGGGCAAGCAAAAGCCGCATGCAAAGCCGCAGTGATGCTAATAATACTCTCATCGTTGCAGCCCCAGAACAGTTCAATATCGGCCTGTCGGGCAATATTGGCTATTTCGAGTGCGCCCCGAATACCGCCACATTTCATCAATTTGATATTATAAATGCCAAAATGCAGTGGCGCAGTAGCCCATTGCAAGGCAGAGCGGGCGTTTTTTAAGGATTCATCCGCCGCAAATAACCGACGTTGCTCCCACGGCAATTCCATCAAAATAGACTCGGAACCGACCAGCACGGGCTGCTCCGTCAGTTCAATATGCGCATCTTTGGTTTTATCCAAAAACAACCGCAAATCCTTAAGATCATAGCCTTGATTGGCATCCACCCGGATCGTGAAATAATCACCGTGGCGTTCGCGGAGTTTTAGGATGCGTTCAATGTCTTCGATGACATTGAGGCCGGTTTTTACTTTCAACACCCTGAACCCAGAAGCCTTGTATTCCTCCGATTCCTCTACGGTATCGGCTACATTTTTGATACCAATGGTCACCGATGTAGGCATAGATGCGTGGCAACGGCCATAAAAATCCACAATTGGAATACCGATTAATTTGCCAAATGCATCGTGCAATGCAATATCAACCGCCGCTACTGTGCCCGGT
This sequence comes from Chitinophagales bacterium, assembly GCA_013297575.1. Lineage (GTDB taxonomy): Bacteria > Bacteroidota > Bacteroidia > Chitinophagales > Saprospiraceae > M3007. The sequence goes on along the minus strand of JAAFHO010000075.1, from coordinate 296 downwards.
TTAGTAGGATAAATAGCCCTTAAATCGTCTATAATCTTTTGAAAATGGCGTACATCGCGCCCCAAAACCAAGCGTTGCAATGTGTCTGATTGCAGATTAACAAAACTTTCTTCAGCGGTTTCGTTTACTACATTGGCCGATGGGTTGGCTGCTCCAATACCTACGATACCATTTTCGAGTTCCAGTTCGATATAGACGCTTTGCACCTCCGTCTCCGTTTTGGTCGCAATGGTATAAGGGCGTTTGAGCAAAAGGTTTTTTATCTCAACTTTGATATTTTTAATTTTCATAATTTT
>JAAFHO010000749.1 GCA_013297575.1 Chitinophagales bacterium | reverse complement strand
ACCTATGCGGGCCATAGTGTGGGTAAGCATTCCTCTATTATTTATCTGGATATCACGCCTATTGGGTTTCACGCCATGATTTTTAATACCGAAGGTAGTACCGTCTTTATTGATCCATATAGCAAAAATAACATAGAAGACTATATTGTTTATAACCGTAAAGATTTTACAGAACGCAATGGCAATACATTTACCTGCCATACAGGCGAAAAAGAGGTCACTCAACTAGAGATTCCTGCATCACCCGATTTTGTGGGTAGCTGCGGAACACGGCGCGAATACCGCCTTGCCTTGGCTTGTACTGGCGAATATGCTACATTCCACGGCAGTACGAAGCCGCTTGCATTGGCCGCTATGGTGGTTACGATGAATCGTGTCAATGGCGTATTTCAGAAAGAGTTTAGTGTCAAACTCAATATTATTGCCAATAATGACCTCATCATCTACCTCGATGCTGCTACTGATCCATATACAAATGACAACGGAGGTACTATGTTAGGCGAAAATCAAACAACGATAGATGCTGTAATCGGTAGTGCCAATTATGATATTGGCCACGTATTTAGTACCGGCGGCGGTGGAGTTGCGCAATTGCAAAGTCCTTGTAATCCAACAGGTAAAGCCCGTGGTGTAACGGGAAGCGGTAATCCAGTAGGTGACCCTTTTGATATTGATTATGTAGCACACGAAATGGGACACCAGTTTGGTGGTAATCATACCCAATCCAACGCCTGTCAGCGCGCTGCTGCTACTGCTGCCGAACCCGGGAGCGGCTCTACCATTATGGCTTACGCAGGGATTTGCCCACCAGACGTACAAAGTAATAGCGATGCCTACTATAATGCTGTAAATTTAACAGAATTAGTATCTTTTTCGCAAACGGGAGGGGGCAACAGTTGTGATGCTCCTTTTGCAACCGGCAATAACGCACCTGCTGTAGCGGCTTTAACCAATAAATCAATACCAAAATCAACACCTTTTTTCCTTACGGGAAGCGCAACGGATCCTGATCCAGGCACCGCTCTTACTTATTGCTGGGAACAAACAGATTTATACACCAATCCTTCCGATGAAACACCTCAACCCACCAATACTACGGGTTGTATGTTTCGTACTTTGACACCCTCCAGCGATCCTACGCGCTATTTCCCCAAACTTTCCACTGTATTAAGCGGAGGAACAGATATGTGGGAAGTGCTGCCTTCGGTAGGTCGTACAATGAATTTTAGGCTTACTGCAAGGGACAATGTCGTAACCGGAGGTTGTACGCATGAGCGAAATGTGACAATAACTACTGTTGCTGCGGCAGGGCCATTTATCGTTACTGCACCCAATGGCGGAGAATCATACACGCCCGGTTCCACCCAAACTATTACCTGGAATGTGGCCAGTACTACCGCTGCGCCTGTAAGTTGTGCTAATGTGACCATTCTTATTTCTTTAGATGGTGGTCTCAACTTTACGACATTATTAGCGTCAACACCCAATGATGGTACCCAAAGCGTGACGATGCCCAATACCAACTCCACCACTGCTCGCATTATGGTGCGCTGCGCCGATAATATCTTTTATGATGTTTCTGATACTGATTTTGCACTCGGCGTCATCTGTAATCAAACTTTTATGAGTACCGATATACCTAAAACTATCCCAGAGGCAACGGCTGGCACCATTACTTCCACATTAGGTATTGCTTCACCTGGTAATATCATTGATGTAAACGTAGTTAATTTAACAGGTACACACTCTTGGATCCAAGACTTAACCATAAAAATTAAGAGTCCTTCCAATACAGAACGAATCCTATTTGCAGGTATTTGTAACGACGAAGATAATTTTAATGTGCAGTTTGATGACCAGGCTAGTAATTTATATGCCAGTTTGCCTTGCCCACCTACTTCGGGTTTATTTTACAAACCCAATCAAACTTTGAGTAATTTTAACAGCGAAAGTGTGACTGGCACATGGACACTTACGGTCATAGACGGTTTTCCAGGTGACGGTGGTGCTTTAAATACTTGGGGACTTAGTTTCTGTTCTGCTACTGCTTTGCCAGTAGAATGGCTTTCATTCCGAGCCGAACACATCAATGATCTTGTCCGATTGGATTGGGCCACGGCTACTGAACGGGATAATAAAGGTTTCCATATCGAACGCAGTATCAATGATGTAGAGCATTTTGAAACTATTGGATGGGTAGCTACGAATAATGGGTTTACGGCTGCTAACCAGTACTATGGCTTTGTTGATGCTAAAATAAAATCGGGTAATACCTATTATTATAGGCTCAAACAAGAAGATCTTTCTGGTAAAATGTACTATTCTGAAACAAAAGCAGTAGCCATTGCGAATACCAAAGGACAATTAGTCATTACACCGAATCCAACCACCGAATCGGCGGTAATTGCCCTTGATTTACCAGATATTGAAGATGTTTTGGATGTACAATTGTACAATATTCAAGGCCAATTAGCCGGTACTTTCCAAGTAGGTTCAGGTGCTAGGATTGATTTATCTAATTTTGCCGCAGGCGTATATATGGTGGCTGTTCGTTATAACAACAGCATGTATTACAGTAAACTGATTAAACAATAACGTTTTTTGAAATATAAGGAGGCTGTTTTGCAAGTACTTTAACATTGAAAATTGAGCGTTTAACATTTAAAATTATAAAATATTAATGTTAAATACTAAATTTTAAATATTCAATTCTAAAGTACTTGTGAGACAGCCTCTTTTCTATATCTCCACCCCATAGAATGCCGCGCCATTCTCTCCCCAAAAACGAGCATCGCCATATTCCTTTAAAATACTGAGTTGATCCGAATAAGAACCTGCCAATAAACACACCGGCCAATCGGAGCCATATACAACCCTTTCTTCCCCAAACGCCTTAAACACAATATCGAGGTATGGCCTAAAATCTGCTATTTTCCAATTGCCCCAATCTGCCTCCGTCACCAGTCCC
>JAAFHO010000748.1 GCA_013297575.1 Chitinophagales bacterium | reverse complement strand
AGTGGTTTTGGCGGCACGTCGAGCGCAACCCCATTGGTAGCAGGTATTTGCGCATTGATTTTATCGGTCAACCCCAACCTGACACTTGGTCAATTGCGCGGCGTATTAGCCCAATCTTGTGATAAAATAGGCCCACCAGGCACTTATAATGCCAGCAGCCACTCTGTTGAATACGGGTTTGGCCGCGTAAATGCCTTAAAAGCCATCCAACTGGCTACCGGACAAAGTAATAATGCTGGTACCGGCAACGCACCAAGTCCAGCACCCGCTTCAGGCGCGCTGAAAGGACGTGTAACATCAACCAAACTCAATATCCGCTCTGCTCCTTCTACATCGGGTAACAATTTAGGATCTTTCAAGAAAGGCGATATTATTACGTTACTTGAAAATGTAAATGGTTGGTGGCGCATTGGCAATGGCCGATTTGTGATTGACGATTTTGTACAAGTAGTGTAATGATACTAATTCCATTACTTCTGCTGCTTATTTTGCTTATTGCGTGGGGTAAAATAACGCCATTTTTGGCCTTCTTAATTACTTCCATCACCACAGCATTGGTTTTGGGTATTTCGCCCGAAAAAATTCCTGCAACGCTTGAAAAAGGCATAGGCAGTACAATGGGATCAATGGCAGCCCTTATTTGTTTGGGTGCTATGTTTGGTAAAATTGTGGCCGAAAGCGGTGCAGCACAAAAAATTGCGCTCGTGTTAATGCGCATATTTGGCAAAAAATATATGCAATGGGCAATGGTTATCACGGGTTTTATTGTAGGTATTCCGCTGTTTTACAATGTTGGTTTTGTCTTGTTGGTACCCTTGGTATTTGCTTTGGTTTATCAGTACAAATTGCCCGCAGTATATATTGGATTGCCATTATTGGCTAGTTTGTCGGTTACACATGGTTTTTTGCCACCGCACCCTGCACCTACGGCGTTGATACCGCTTTTTGGCGCGGATATACGCCGCACTTTATGGTATGGCATCCTTATTGCGATCCCCGCAGTTATCCTTGCCGGCCCACTATTTGCACGCACACTCCGCCATATTGATGCACAACCATTGGCTACATTTCGAGTATCCCCAATGCCCGAATCGAAACTGCCGGGTACTGCTAATAGTTTTATTACGGCACTATTACCCATTTTATTGTTGGTCACCTCTACGGTGGCATTGGCCATTACGTCCATCAGTACAGAGGTAAAGCAGGTGATTAGTATGGTGAGCGATCCGGTTTTTGTACTACTTTTTGCTTTATTTGTAGGTATGTACACGCTGGGTAACAAAAATGGTAAGTCAATGACGACCCTAATGAACTGGTGCAATGAAGCGATCAAGGATATAGCAGGTTTGTTGTTTATTATTGCAGGGGCAGGCGCATTAAAACAGGTACTGGTAGATAGTGGCGTGAGCACACAAATTGGCGCGTCTTTACAGTCATTACCGATTCATCCATTGGCCTTGGCTTGGGGTATCGCAACTTTGATCCGTGTTTGTGTAGGTTCGGCCACAGTAGCTGGCATGACGGCAGCCGGTATTGTAGCACCATTGGCACAATCTGGGCAAGTAGATCCCAATCTATTAGTTTTGGCCGTTGGAGCAGGTAGTTTGATGCTCTCGCATGTCAATGATTCTGGATTTTGGCTCTATAAGACCTATTTTAACCTGAGTTTGAAAGATACATTCTTATCTTGGACTATTATGGAGACCATTGTAGGATTGGTAGGACTGGTGGGTGTGTTGCTGTTAGATTGGGTACTGGTCTAATGATTTTGCAAATTAAACATACGCATGCAAAGTACCAATCAAGCCGAAATCCGTAACTTTGCCTTTTTCGGCATTACTGCAACACTCAAACGGTGCTACTAAAATACATAGAATTCTTAATTACCCGTGGCCTTATAGGCTTGTTTTGGCTGGTTCCCTTCCGGGGGCTTTATGTCCTTTCCGATGGCGTTGCCTATTTACTCTATAACGTAGTGGGTTATCGGCGCAAAGTAGTACACGACAACCTGTTGCTTTGCTTTCCCGAAAAAACGGAGGCTGAACGCGAACGGATTGCCCGCGAATCGTACCGAAACTTGGCAGATATCATCCTCGAATCTTTGAAAGGCGCAACAGTACCCATCGCTCATTTGAAAAAGCGCTATACCTACAAAAATTACGACCTTATCAATAAAGTACTGCAAAGTGGGCAATCGGTGGTACTCGCAGGAGGGCATTACAACAACTGGGAATGGGGCGTACTCACCATTGCCGGTGGCATACGAGGCAAAACCATTGGTGTGTATAAACCCCTAAGTAATAAATTTACTGACCGGTGGTTTTTCAAAAACCGTTCCCGCGATGGTTTTATGATCCTCAAAAGCATGAAGGATACGTTTGCTTCGGTGGAAGAATATAGAGGCACGCCCACGGTATTTATTCTAGTGGCCGATCAAATTCCGGGCAACAAAAAATCCGTTATTCCTGCTACGTTTTTTGGACAACATACCGCCTGCCTCCCCGGTACCGAGGCTATTGCGGTGAAAAACGGATACCCTGTGATGATGTACGAAATACAACGCACCAAACGAGGTCACTACGAACTCACTTTTTCAGAAGTTTGTATGGATACCTCACACACACAAGCGGGCGAAGTGACGCAAACCTTTATGTCGATGGTGGAGCAAACAATACGCCGCCAACCAGAAAATTGGCTTTGGAGCCATAAACGATGGAAATGGCGGCCTGAATAATACGTCTTTAGGGATAATTTTAGCGCAGATTGCATCTGACATTTTTAACTCCATCGCTCATACTAATTATATTATGGCAGATAAAGCAAAAAAAGAAGAACAGGCATACGATATTCGTTCAGAAGATATATCTGAAATACTGGGCACGCCTCCCGGGTGGCTCATACGTTGGGGCACTACAGTCGTCATTATCGTCTTTTGTCTCCTGCTGACTGCCGGCTGGTTTATTCGTTACCCCGAT
>JAAFHO010000747.1 GCA_013297575.1 Chitinophagales bacterium | reverse complement strand
GATAATTACTTGCCATTCATCAGTTTTCAAACAAAAGCAGGGACTTGGTTGAGTTTTAGAGGAGATGAGATACGACGGGTAGAATTTCTCGAAAACCCCAAACTTGATTTTGCCACCCATATTGAAATGAAAAAACGGTTAGATGTTACCTTTAATAATGCTAAAACCGAACAAGATATGTCGATCGCTTATTTGACCAATAATTTGGGATGGACACCCGTTTATCGTTTAGAATTAGGCACAAAAAACAAAGGAAAACTATCACTTAGGGCAGAAATTGTAAACGATGCTGAACATTACGGTACAGTTGCCGACCTCAAATTAGCAGTAGGTATCCCGAATTTTGCCTTTGCCGATAAACCCTCCAATCTAGTCAATTTCGACCCCAATACAATCTTGGAGGGCTACCGAAACCAAGGCGGAAATGGTTATCAGAATACGCTGATGAACAATTATCAAGTCGCTTTTGATCCTGAAACGTATGAAGAACGCGTAATAGAAGTGCCTGGCAATGCTAACCCCGATGGCAGCCAAGTGGAAGATTACTATTTTTATAACTTAAAAAAGATCGAATTGCCCAAGGCTAGTAGGTACCAATTCCCCATATTTGAAACAGAGATAGAACCCAAACACTTTTTTGAATGTAATTTGCCCGATGGAGGCCCTAACGGCTTTCAACAATATAATAATAACCGCAACAAAGCAGATGAAAAACGCAACCCTGTGATCCATTTCATAGAATTTAAAAACAATACGGATTATCCTTGGACAACAGGTGTAGCCAATCTACTTAGTGGTACAGATTTACAACCAATCAGTCAGGATAAGATTCCTTTTACGGCACCGGGTGCCACCAGTAAAGTACGTATTACAGAAACCCCAGAAGTAAAAGTAACGCAGACCGAAGGAGATGTTAAACGGGAAGAAGATGTAAGTAAGTTTTTTAATCATAACTACGACCGCGTCACCATTGAAGGCCAAGTATGCGTTATTAATTACAAAAAAGAACCTATTACACTTAAAATAAAGCGAAAAATAGAAGGTAAACCAACCCAATCACCGGATGAAAAATGGACACTCAAACAAGAAGAGGCCACGCTCCGCATCAATTCGGAATACAATATCGAATGGGAAATTACGCTAAAACCCGGAGAAGAGCGCAAATGGAAATACCAATACGAGGTATTTATGGATTTTTAGGTAATCACTAGCCCCAAAGGGGCGACACATCCAGCACAGGGAAAATCCCTGTGACGTGTGACGTGTGACACGTAACGTGCGATCGCAAATGTAGGGTCATTATTTTATCCCCTACGCATAATTTGCCAAATTACAAGACCGATCAACGCCAATCCCCCCACCATCAGACCTGTTTTTTTAGCCACACCAGCACCCGTTGATAAGGGCAAATGCGAACGTGCATTTGCCCTTAGATACAAATACCCATTTTGGTTGTCAATAATTACATTATAATGGTTTAAAACCGCATTACCTAGGTTGCTTTTGTGCCATCCACTGGATTTAGAAGAAGGTTTTTCAACAGTCATTATCAAATTTTTAAAAGTTTGATCGCCGATAGTAATAGCGGGAACAACCCCAATACGCTTATCACCAATACCCATTATTTTAGTAATAGCACGGTATATTTCAGGTTTTGAGGTGGTACTTTTTGCAATAAATCCATTAGCCGAACTGCCAGTATCAAATACATACCAATCACTAGAAACGTGTTTATCTGCATGAATAGTAGCCGTAATCATAGGCCGGATACCATTGTCGAGCAACATATCAAATCTATGATAAGAGGTATCAACAAAAGGCATTTGGTCGTGTACAATAAATAAGTTTTTGTCGTAATCAATTTCTACTATTTTATCTAAAAAAAGGCTATTACCCACAATCATATCTTCCCATCGTTCCATGTTTTTGGTAGAGACTACAAACTGGTTTTCCCATGTACAATTTCCAATACTAATTGAGTTTTTTCCACTAGTTGGAGCGGTATGAATACCATCGGAATTGAAAAGTGTGGTAGTACCATCAAATTCAATCGGCATTTTGTCCAATGAATTATGGTTAATATTGGACGCACTTGCACCAAGGTCATATTGAATTTTTACAAGATTGGAGTTGTTGATTCTTCCTTCCAAATAGATCCGATCTTGGATCAACGAAAAAGGAATAGTATCGCTTTGTTTATTGACCACAATTCGTTGAAAGGGGGTATGAATTTCGGAGTCAATTTGTATCCAACAACTGTCTTTTTCTTGATACACAACAATAAAATTGTATTTTTTGCCCAATTCGGTTTTAAAACTAATAGAATCCAAATCAGTATAAAAAGTAATCGTATTTCCTTTTCTCGGAAACGCAACATTGTAAATATCTGGTTTCGCCTTGGGTACAAGGATGCCAGGTATGGTCTGTACACCATCTTTTAGCGTCAAATCCAATGAATTGGCTTTAATAATTGGCCAATTCATTTGCGCGTGTAGCGAAAGATGGCTCAATACCACAAATACAAATAATAATTTTATGTTCATAAGTAAATTAAATTTCAATGAGTGCCCTTTCCAAGATAGCGTCTTTGTGTTCCAGGCTATCTAAAGCGGTTTGATCAACTTTAATTGTAGGCGGTATGCCATTTTCGATAGCATTCCCAACGGCATCAAAACCGAGTGTAGAAGATACCACAATTTGCCAGCCATTGCCCAATTGCATACTCGAACCCACACCACCTGCACCGCCAGTAGTGTCGCCAATAGAAATAACATTGGGTAAGCCTTTGGCGTACCCCACAAAATAGGCTGAAGCACTGGCTTCACCACGGTTGGATAATACAATAATCTTTTTGTTAAGGTATTTTTTAGGACTATTGCTGGGCTCCAGGGTATAAGTAGTTGTAAAGAAATCATCGGGTTTGGGACCTTTTTTTATATAATTTGTCCCCAATAGCATACTTTTTGTGACAAAACGGC
>JAAFHO010000745.1 GCA_013297575.1 Chitinophagales bacterium | reverse complement strand
TCCAAATCATTTACCATTTTTACAAAAAAAGATGGTTTATCTGGCAATGTGGTTGCCCGAATGATAGAAGACAAAAAAGGAAATATTTGGTTTGGTGGTGATGGACTTAGCCGTTATGACCCTTCGGCTTCACTCAGGGCAGCGGGTAAATCTTTCACTCGTTTTACATCAAAAGACGGACTACTTAATGAAAGTATTTGGTCAATATTGGAGGATAAAACGGGAAATATTTGGGTGGGAACGAGGAACACTAGTTTGTTTCGTTACGATGGAAAAACCTTTACCAACTTTACAGAAGAAGGTAAACAAACAGATAGTGATCTATGGAACCCCTTCGGCAATTAATAAATGAATTACGTGAAAATGCATCGAACCGATACATGAGCAGAAATGATCGAAATGTGCTATTTTTGTTTGTGATCGCTGAAAAGGTGCTTATGTTTATGAGTTAGTACTCATTTTAAAATGACAGGAAAAACTAAGCGTATAGGACTGACTTTAGGATTATTTTCAACAATAATTAGTTTTTTGTTTTTTGGACGACAACAAGGAACATATCAAATACTTTTGCTGTTTGGACTCTTTGTATCCATAATTTTTTATCTGACAATTCTGTTTGGAAAAGAACCCGCTAAATCAAGAATTGTTTGGACATTAGTTGTTTTGCTTGCAGGAACAATTCAATGGCTGACAGAGCCGATTTTAATTAAAAGTTCTTATTTGATTTATTTGAATAGTAATGATAAAGAGTTAGTGCAGGTAAACAATATACTTAAAGATAAATCAGGAGAAATTATTATATTAAATAATGAAATCACTGACAAGGAAAATCTATTGACTCAAAATGAAAAAGACAACCTTATTAAATTAAGACAAGATCTGAATGTTTATATGATTTTAAAATCAAAAAATGGAATTTACTATGAACTATGGGGCTTTTTAGACGTGAGATTAGGTATTACTTATTGGACAAAAAAAGAAATGCCAGGCGAAAGTTTTAGGCAATTGAAAGACAGATGGTATCATTAAAACAAGAAAAAAAGAGTGCTAACAGGCGTTTGCCAAACCGTTAACAGCAAATATTTAGATCGCGTGAAATTAAAACACTACATAAAAAATATTCATTATGAATATATTGAGACATATTCTCTATTGAGAGAGACAAAGAATAGTTTGTCTTATGAAGATTTATTAAATGAAATTAAAGCGCTGGAAGAATCAATAAAAGAACCTAAGTTTGGTTGGTATAGACAAACTAAACGACTATCTGAATTAAAAAAATACACAAATCAAACACAATACATACTTACTGATAGCCATAATTTTCATCCTACAAGTGAAAAAATATCTACAATTAACAAAAATGACGTTGATGACCTGTTATTGAACAATGTATTATGTACTGAATATAATAAAGCAAATGATTTTGAATCAGCCTGTGCTCCAATATATAGAGATGCATTAGTTTTTTACGATAAAAGCAATAGTATTATTACAGCACTAAATATTTGCTTTGAATGCAAAAAAATGTACAGTGAAGAAGCCGGTACAATATCAGCTCATTATAAGAATTACCAAAATTTGGCTGAATTTCTACACCGTAAAGGGCATGAAATATAAATAATATACCCTATTTTTGTGTGCGCCTTCAAAAGGTGCGTATATTTATGAGTTAACGGTCATTGCAGAGCGACACCCGAACCATCATTCACCTAGGGCATTAAAATAATTTAAATAATGAATAACTATTTCTCGATACCCCAATCTTTAACCTTCCTAACCTTATTAATTATTGGCACTTCCTGCAACGGACAAGTTAAAAAAGACGCGCTGCAAGAAAATATAAGTAAATCAAACATAATATTTGTCGGACCACAAAAACTTGTAAAAAACCTTGGCTCACTTAAAGATAAAGGCCACAATGTTCATTGTAGTCTGCAGGACAAAGCGGGTAACCTTTGGTTCGGCACCTCCGGAGATGGTGTTTATAAATATGATGGATACATGTTCACACAATTCACAACATCAAATGGACTGAACAGCAATACTATTGATTGCATTTTAGAAGATAAAAATGGTAAGATTTGGATAGGCACAGACGATGGTATTTGTCTTTACGACCCTTCGGCAACGCTCAGGACAGGTGATCATAAATTTTCTAAAATTCAAATCGCTTTACCAGATGATACGCTACGTGGTAAATATCATGTATGGAGTATTATGCAGGATAAGAGCGGAAAACTATGGTTTGCAACACAAGTTGGTGTTTATATTTATGACGGCAAATCATTTAACTTTTTCAAAGTAGTTGATGACACTAAAGATTGTTATGCTAAAATAGAAAAAATTTTAGAAGATAATGCAGGAAACTTTTGGTTTGGAGGACGGTGTCACGACGGTGTGTATCGTTACGATGGAAAGTCAATAACTAAATTTGATCTGGAGAAACTCTATCAAGAAGGACCAACGCCAAGAGAACGCAATTGGGCCTTTCCTCAATTGCAAGACAAAAATGGAAATATTTGGTTCAGCAATTGGGATGGAGTATATCGTTATGATCCTTCGGATTCGCTCAGGATCGGTTCCAAATCATTTACAACTTTTACAAAAAAAGATGGTTTATCTGGCAATGTGGTTGCCCGAATGATAGAAGACAAAAAAGGAAACATTTGGTTTGGTGGTGATGGACTTAGCCGTTACGACCCTTCGGCTTCACTCAGGGCAGCGGGTAAATCTTTCACTCGTTTTACATCACAAGACGGATTAATCAATAACAGTATTTGGTCAATTTTGGAAGATAAAACTGGATCTATTTGGGTAGGAACGAGGAACACTAGTTTGTTTCGTTACGATGGAAAAACCTTTACCAACTATACAGAAGAAGGTGAACAACCAGATAGTCTTTTTGAGGATATATGGAACCCCTTCGGCAATTAATGAAAATACGGGTTTGAATCAAGTGAAAAAACAATGAACCGCTAAC
>JAAFHO010000746.1 GCA_013297575.1 Chitinophagales bacterium | reverse complement strand
TATATTGACAAGTAGCCAAATCATATATGGCTATACCTCCAGCACCACCCTCTTCGGTCGCCATATAAACACTTTGTGCCGTGAGTTCATTTGAAACAATAATCAGGCAAAGCAGGACGGACAAAATCACTTTCATAAAGATGGTTTATTTTATTACTTTCTTTACCACTAACATCTTGCTCCAAGGAAAGTTTAGTATCCTGTCAAAAATCTACCGCATCCGCCTCGTTCGGTCTTCGCTCCCCACGCTCAATACCCCACCGCCGCGCATGTGTCTTTTGACCAATCGCATAGACACGTGATGCCAAATCTGAAAAACGATACCTGTTTGAAGTACGTATAATTTTTTTCGCTGAGCCTGATACTCATTTCTCAACCATATCAAGTGCATGTCACGCGCGTATTTTTTCAACATATTACGCAATCTTGGGTACTAATCCATTCATAATCAATTTGATACAAGGCTTAGTCGCTCCCGAAGTGGCACTGGGTCAAAAGACACAAGCGCGGAGGCAAGTCGATAAAATTACTGCAAATCGGTTGAATAAGTAAAACGCCCAACAATCGCTTCCCGAAAATGCATCCTAAGCGTCGCAAATTCGGGAAGCATAACGTCACCCCCAACACAAAATGAGACTATTACTAATATTCAACCTCTTACTTTGTCAATCTTTGCTCGGACAGAACTGTCCCAATGATTCTTTATTTAATCGTTTCAAGTACGATGTACAAATTGGAATGTCAAACCATTCCACTCGAATTATTTGGGATGATGCAACCAAGGAATCATATTATAAATTAATGATTAATTGCCCCATTAATTGTCTTGTGAAATATACGGATGATTCTGTTCCAGCGATCCGAGCAATAATTTTTGAAGGTCTTGCAAAAAAGAATGCTGGCGATGATATTCTTGGTGAAATTCTAAACAGACACAAAAATGATACAGTTCAATTCATTCGTGGTTCAACTGACGTATTATTTACGGAGACTGTCAGTGGGTACATGCAATTAATACTGAAATTGAAGGCTAATAGCAAAACTTTCAATACAACCGGTTACTTTGAATCTCTTCTTGAAAATCTGCGGAGTCGTTTACAGAAAACCGTTCGTGTTTACATACCAGGAGCATACCACAGCATGGTGACAAAAGATGATTTACTATTAATAGATAGTTTAACATGTACATTACAAGGGTACAGGATTGTCTCTTTTGATCTAATCTCTGATACTAAAACCTTCTCCACAAATAATGTTTTTACGCAAGAAATCAAGGAGTTTATACGCACTATGACATCAGGAGACCGCATCTATATTGATGAAATACGGGTTGAATTTCCTGACAACAGTATAGGACAAATTGCATCTAAAATCCTTAGAATTAAATGAGAATTGTACTGGCCATAAATACGGATTTTGCGTCAATCTTGGTACTGGTGTCAACAATGCTATGTATCACATGGCCGGCCAGCCCATAATGAACACCCCAATATTACCATAACTTTAAATAAACCATATTGCGCAATACCCCCCTGCCGACTTTGCACATTTTCACCATACCTTTGAAGCCAAAAGGATAGATATGTCGAAACAAGCGCTCCAACAGGAATTACTTTCCGTGATACAATGGTTTCATGCCAAAGGATGGGCTCCGGCCACCAGTGCCAATTACTCTTTTCGCAACCCAGCACCAGATCAAAATACGTTTACCATTTCTCGTTCTGGTATCGACAAGGGTCAGTTTACGGTCGAGGATTTTATGGAGGTAGATGCCAACGGGCAAGCCCTGGAAGCATTTCGATCCGTCAAACCTTCGGCTGAAACGTTGATACACAGCATGTTATACGAACAAGCGGCAGTTCAGGCCGTATTGCATACCCATTCGGTGGTCAATACCGTTTATTCTTGGAAACATCGCGCAGCGGCCTGCGTAAATATTTCAGGGTTTGAGTTATTAAAAGGCATCGCTGGGGTGAGTACCCACGAAACGACCATACAATTGCCGATCTATGAAAATTCGCAGGACATCGCGTACCTGAGCGCGCATATCCGCGAGTCTTTGCACAATTACCCGGGAGTACCTGGATTGCTGCTGGCTGGTCACGGTTTGTATGCCTGGGGAAGCAGTATTGCAGAAGCCAAACGGCATATCGAGGTATTTGAATTCCTGCTGGATTGTTTGAATCAATTAGAAGGGCGGTAATTTTGGTATTTTTCTTAATGCAGACTTAATATTATAGTCGATACTGCTGTTTAAAAAAGCAAGGAACTTTGCGGATTAAAATAACCTGAATATGGCCGTATTAAATATCCCCGATCAAGCGATCAGCAACCCCAATCCGGAAGAAATTCGTGTATTTTTAGCGGAACGCGGTATTTGGTTTGCCCAATGGGAAGCCTCCGAACCGCTGGCCATAGATGCCGACCAAGATACCGTGTTGCGCGCTTATGCACATGTTTTAACGCCGTTTATGCAAGAAAACGGCTATCAAACCGCAGATGTAATCAATATCAATGCCAGTACGCCGAATTACGAAGCCGTGCGCAACAAATTCCTGAGCGAACACCAGCACACGGAGGATGAGGTACGCTTTTTTGTATTTGGACAGGGTGCCTTTTGGTTTAATTTAGACAACGGTAAAGACCCGATTTTCAACGTTTTATGCCAGGCTGGCGACCTGATTTCTGTGCCCGCCAACACGCGGCACTGGTTTGATGCAGGCAAGGAAAACCCATCGGTAAAAGCCATCCGGATGTTTATTGACCAATCCGGTTGGGTACCACACTACACGGAATCCGGCATTGATAAAAACTACAATCCGGTCTAACCCCAATAAACATAATGCGCTATATCCTCACTGATATTGAAGGCACCACTACTTCCATATCGTTCGTTTATGAAACGCTATTCCCGTATTTCAAACGGCATATCGCAGCGTTTTTATCCGCTTCGGACTTGCCGGCGGAGCAGCAACAACATTTA
>JAAFHO010000744.1 GCA_013297575.1 Chitinophagales bacterium | reverse complement strand
TCTAGCCGTAGCCGAGGAACTCAATGCACGCCCCGAACTCAAAAAATATATCACCAATATAGGTGGCGGCTTTAATTGGCGATTTATCAGTGGCACCCAACGACCCAGCCCACACTCCTACGGAATAGCCATAGATATCAATGTGAAAAATTCGCATTACTGGCAATGGGACTACCCCAATTATACAGACCAAAACGTAGAGCAAAATATCCGCTGGCGGAATACTATACCGTGGGAAATTGTACAAATATTTGAAAATCATGGGTTTATATGGGGCGGTAAATGGTACCATTACGATACGATGCACTTTGAGTTTAGGCCAGAATTAATATTGAAGTGATATATAAAACTTAATGCACCGCCTGCCTTCAAATTTGCCTATTTTTGCCCAATATCTATACAACACAAAATGCCTATCAAATTTTCCCACTGGCAAATAGCCATACTTCTTTATCTCATCACGGCGTGGAACAGCGTTGGTTACCACCACGCAGATGAGCATTATCAAATCCTTGAATTTGCCAACCTAAAATTGGGTAAAGCCTCCGTGGCCGACATGCCTTGGGAATATAAAGCCGAAATGCGCCCCGGATTACAACCGATACTCACGGTGTGCATCATTAGTGCGTTGAACCTTATTGGTATTACCGACCCGTTCATACAAGCATTCCCGCTGCGTTTATTGGGCGGTATGTTGACCTTGGCCTTGTTTTGGCGATGGAGTACCACTTTACCTCCAACCATTGCACGCAGATGGACATGGCTTGTTTGTTTTCTTTGGTGCATGCCTTACTTGAGTGTACGTTATTCTTCAGAGGCATGGTCGGCGTTGAGTTTTGGGGCAGGTTGTTTGTATTTTTACCGTTCAAAAACCAACCGGAATATGTTTATAGCAGGTTTGCTGATGGGCTGTTCCTTCCATTTTCGCTACCAAATTGCTTTTGCTATTCTGGGAGTACTGTTTTGGTTAATTTTTCACGAAAAGCAACCTACAAAACAAATATTATATTGGATTTTAGGCGGTATTGTCGCCTTTGTACTCGGCACTTTCGCCGATGTTGCATTCTATGGAAAATGGGTCATTCCAGCATGGAACTACTTAAAAATCAATATTATAGAAGGCAAAGCCTCCGAATTTGGAAGAATGCCTTGGTGGTGGTATTTCACAGAATACCTGATGAGTATGGCGTATGTTATTGGTCTTGCGTTGTTGGCATTGGCCATTGTTGGATACAAAAAAGTGAAAAGCCATATCTTAGTTTGGGCTATGATTCCTTTTGTTATTGGGCATACGCTTATCGCACATAAGGAAATTCGTTTTTTATTTCCTGCTATATCAGCGTTGGTACTATTAGCCGCCGCAGGCTGGGAAACGGTGGCATCTCAATATGGAAACACAAAAACGTATCGCTACACCAAAGGGGTTTTACTTTTTGTCAATACTGCTCTTTTGGTCGTTATTTTGATCCGCCCCGCAATGGAAGCAGTGCCGTACTACACCTATTTAAACCAACATGCTAAAGCGCAAAAACAAGTCCTTTATGTTGAAAAAACGAACCCCTACCTACCCGCTAATTTGCCTACCAATTTCTATAACCCAAAACATATAAAAACAATAAAACTCGGCAAATTAGACCGATTAACAAGCGATACGTGTAGTATAACCCTACAAAAAGGTGATTTTATTCTTTCCGAAAATATGTACGAACCAATATTTAACAACAATCCAAGATTCCAACGGGTGTATTGTTACTTCCCTGATTGGATTACCGCCCTGAACGTAGGCGGATGGGTGGAAAGGAGTAGGATTTGGAGTTTGTACCGCTATAAAGGACTATAATACCCCCAAATGAGCCAATCTTTTCCTAACTTTCGCTTCCACATCAGCATCTGGCACCAATTCTGGCGCATGGTGCGGTTTTATCCTGGCATCCATCACCATCGGCCCCTTACAGCCCCAATGCTTATTTTCTGTAAAACTATGCACGCCGTAAATATCGTGGCTCGGATTTACCCGCGTAAAAGCCACCCAAAGGAAATTATTTAATGTTTGTTGGGTAAATTGGCTATCGTCTACCAGTAAAATCATTGGAATCCCTTTTAGATCAAACCGTTCCAAATACTGGCACAATTGCTCTGCTTCTGCTTTTGCGTTAGCGACTACTTTGTATTTTGGTGCCTGAATGGCCAATATACCCGGACGCGCAAATATCGGCTGGCTCATACCCTCAGGTAAAGAAAAACCATCGGGGAGATGAGTGGTTAATGTCCGTAATTTATCGCCTCTACACGCCATTACAACTTTGGAACCCTCGTTCCAGCCACTACCTGAATAATCCAAAGTATCAATAGTCGTGCGGGTATAAAAATGCAGATCTCGGGTAAAATCAATGCGTTCCAAAATATGATGGATAAAATGGCCAATATCGTGGGTATCTAATTTAGGATCATCATCGGAGGCTGCAATCAAAAGGAATTTGGCTAGGGAGGTCTGTCCCGATCCCAAAATACGGTTTGCAATCGCCAGTATTTCCTCCGGCCTGCGTTCGCGAAACGGCATATAACGTTCATGCCCAATCGCCAACAACAACGGATGTACACCCGCCGCATCTACCGCGTGTATCTCCTGCACACCGGGAAACTCTTGCGCAGTAAGTGGAGCAACCAATTGATGGATCAGCCACCCAAAACTACTATCTTCTTGCGGAGGGCGACCCACTACCGAAAAATGCCAAAGCGGATCTTTTCGGTGATATACTTTATGTACCCGCATCACCGGAAAATCGTGGGTAAGCGAGTAATAACCCAAGTGGTCACCAAATGGCCCTTCCGGCTTTTTCGTCCCCTTCATAATCTCGCCAGTAATGACAAAATCCGCATCAGAAGACAGAAAATGACCATCACGACGGGTATATCGAAACCTACGGCCAGCCATCATACCCGCAAAAGTAAGTTCACTCAAACCCTCGGGCAATGGCATAATCGCCGC
>JAAFHO010000743.1 GCA_013297575.1 Chitinophagales bacterium | reverse complement strand
TCTACTTGCTTGACGTAAGCAAGGCTCACTCGGGTTGTCTTATAAGAATACACAATACCAACGCTAGGGTAATGCAGTCCATCAAATTTTGTTTTTTCCACCGGCGCATTCAGCGATGGATCGTGCTTTACCTTGTACATATCGGATACATATATCAACCAATGCGGTGCCAATCCTAACTCCGCTAATGCAAATCCCCACGAGCCAAATTCCTCTTCGGTGGCCAAATAAGAGCCTTCTACACGGAGCGAGCGGCGTGGTGTAAAGCGGTAGGTGACTTCGGTGTAAGGCGTGAGCGCATTTACTTTTTTGCCTTTGCCTTGGTAAACCTCGATATCGTATTTGAGGATTTGTAAACCCACCAATGCTTGCCATTTGCGCTTGTATTTGTAGAGTACTTCCGGCGCAATTTCGCGGTAGAGTTCGCGGCCACTCAAGTTTTGAATATCGGAAAAATTGAGGCCAAAAGTCCATTTTTTATTAGGGGTGTATTTCAAATCCAATTGCGCCGATTGCTCGCCCAATTCCTGTGTATTCGGACTGAAACGCGCTGTGAGGCGGTAGGTATTTTGGCGCGCCAAAGGCGTGAGGTAATTGATTTGGCCTTGTACACCCACCAAGAATGGATCGGAGCGGAAACGGAAGTTTTTGGTGCGTTTGCCTTCTAGGGTAGCACCAAATTTGCGATTGGCCCATGAAAAACTGGTATAAACGTTATAACCGTTGGTATTTACCAATTTGCCAAGAACGCCATTCGCTTGGGTCAAAAACTCGTTATTAAGTACGTCTTTTGTTTTATAAGAACCCTCTACATACCACGTAAAATTGCGCGCAGAGAGCGTATTATACACCGTAGCAGCATACGTATTGTATTGCGCGCCCGTGCTATCAACAGGTTGGTATGTAGCAATTTCGCTTACAATACGACCTACTGCGTTCGAGTCCCAGGTACGCGCCACTACACCCGCGCCCGGCGCAATGGAAATAGCCGCAGCCGAATCTATTTGAACAAACCCTTCCAACGCCGCACCGCGTAATACAGGGCCAAAAGTAGAAAACTGACGCTTTTGTTTACCTGTAAAGGCGCGTACCCGCCAGTTTTCATTAAATTCGTACCCTACTTTTACGCCATACATAGCGTTGTCGATCATCAATGAACGCTCTTCGTAGGCACGAAAAATAGCACCTGAACCAATTTGATCGTAGAGGTATCCACCAGAAATATCAAATTTGTTTACTTTTTTATGCACAAACCACCGCCCAATGCCCTCGGCACTATACGAACCTGTGGGATTGAGCAAGTTAGAATTGTTGAACATGTCGAAACGAAGCCCCATATCAAAACCCCAGTTGGAGTAATTGAGGTTGAGCCAACTTTCGGCACCAAATTTTTGGTAATCGTACTGAGGCGTGCCAGTAGCACCAATTTTTGCGTCGGTAATAAAGAAATTACCGTTAGTCATCAAGTTGCCCGTGATTCGGGAGGTATTCGTTTGAGCAACAGCCGTGCAGAGATTCAGCACTAAAAAATAACAGAGTAAATGAAATTTCATGAAGGAGTAATATAAAATTGCGCGCTAAGGTAATTAGGAATTTGTATTAAATGGCGAGAAAATGGTAAATAGTCCTGAATAGGACAAGATTTGGCAAAGACCCAATAAAAAAGAATAAGATAACTTTATTAAGTATTAGGTTTTTTTTGACAAATCTCTAATCAATCTGTTACTCCTACCGTATCTTGGCGGAAAAGAGCGTTGGCTTTTCTTTTTTTATAAATTCGCAACAAAATGAAATATCTTTACGTATTAACGTTCATATTAATTGGGTGTATTTGTCCCGCACAACAGCATGATAACAATTGGATATTTGGGTATTCCAACAATCAAGATACTACTGATAATGTAGGTATTTCTATTGTTAGATTTATAGAAGGGGATTTGTCTATTGTCCAAAATCCTGCCATTGAATTAAATTTTAATAGCTCGAATAGTTCCTATTCCGACTCTATGGGAGTACTGCAAAGCTACTCCAATGCCGTCCATATAGGGAATAAAAAGGGCAAAATCATGCAAAATGGCAATTTTATTTTAGATGGAGAACCCCTTGCTGGGGGTGTTTTAAACCAGGCTATTATGGCATTACCCATTCCAGAGCAACCCAACCAACACCTTTATGTATATAATAACTATGATTTGCTGCCGGGTGTTGGTGATTGTGCAACAAAATTATATTATGCTTTGGTGAGTATGTCTGAAAACGCAGGCCAAGGGAAGGTACTGCTCAAAAAGAAAATTATAATAGACGATACCCTATCGACAGGAGGTGTATTGACCGCCGTGAAGCACGCCAATGGTAGAGATTGGTGGGTACTGGCCAATAAGGCATATACCAATTTGTACTATCGTATCCTTATTACCCCTAGTGAAATAAAGGTGGTGGGGACTCAGGTGGTAGGTGATTCGATTAGGGTGGGTGCTGGGCAAGTGGCGTTTTCGCCGGATGGAAATATTTTTGCTAATTATTACGCTATTAGTGCAGCACTGGGTGGCGGCTTAGAAATCTATAATTTTGATCGCTGTACAGGACTCTTATTTAACCAACGTTCTTTGGTACTCCCAGATGCTAGTTATGGTGGAATTGCGTTTTCTCCCAATTCTCGTTTCCTTTACCTCAACAATACTTTTGATGCGTATCAATTTGATATGCAAAATGCTGACCTATTTGCCAGCCGACTTCATATTGCAACTTGGGATGGATATCAGTCGCCTTATCCGGCAGTATTTTACCTGATGCAGCTGGCCCCCGATGGGAAAATTTATTCGGCTACGGTCACGGGTTGCGATGTTTTACATGTTATCCACAAGCCCAACGAACTAGGAGACGCTTGCCAGTACCAGCAACACGCGATCCATTTGCCTACTAATAATGCGCATTCATTGCCCAATTTTCCTTATTACCGCCTTGGGCCATTGGATGGTACTTCTTGCGATAC
>JAAFHO010000742.1 GCA_013297575.1 Chitinophagales bacterium | reverse complement strand
GAACAATTACCTGATGGCCAGTTTGTGGCATTGTGCAAAGACCGTACAACCAACAGTACGGCTCCAGCGGCATTGCTCAAATTTCAGACCAACAACAGCCTGACTTGGATGCGCAGTATTGATTTGCCAAGTATGAGCGAGCAGGGAACGTCCTTATCGGTCACTCCTGACGGATATATCGAGATCGTAGGTAATGCTATTGTGGACGCACAAACCTCGAATGGCTTTTTTATTCGGGCAGATTCGTCCGGTAGCGTAGCAGGTGATTGTCCAAGGCCTAATTTGAATGTTTTGTCGCAGAATGTAGCCCTTTTTACAAATGAGTATGTTTATGCTAATGGACTTAGTTTTAATCGTACAGTGGTAGATAATATCACGGTATCTGCATCCGAATTGACAAGAAAGCAGGAAATATATGTACCCAATAATGTATTTTCCGCACCAGATACAACCTGCACTTCTGATTGCGTAACAATAAAAATGAATGACTTGCTCGTTGATTTGGTAAAATCGGAATGGGTATTTGACGGTGGACAGCCCGCAACCTTTTCGGGTACTACTCCACCACCAATTTGCTATGAAAAAGCAGGTATTTATTCCATTACGCTTACTACTGGTGCGTGCGCTACTGCTACTCGAACAATTGTAGTGAATTCGGATTTTGGCATACCGAATGCTTTTACACCCAACCAAGATGGCACAAATGATGGTTTTAGGCCATTATTGGACTGCAATACTGAATCTTATAATTTTGAAATTTACAACCGTTGGGGGCATCGAATTTATGTGACCGACCAGCAACAAGCGGCTTGGAATGGTACTTATTTAGATGCAGATGCCCCCGTCGATGTGTATTTTTGGCGGTTACAGTATAGCCAGTTGGTGAGCGGCGTGCTACAATTTTTTAATAAAAAAGGGGAGGTTAGTTTGATTCGGTAATTTTAGACCATGCCGAGCGCGGCATTTACGTGCATTTTATAATTTGTCCCGATGGGTATGCAAATATGATCACCAATTTCAATTTCTGTAGCAGTATGGGCGGTCACGTGCATCAAATGTACGATAAACGAGCGATGAACACGCAAAAAACCTTTATCGGCCAACATCGTTTCCAAATCGCTGATCTTGTATTTGGCCACTATTTCCCGGTCTTTTGTATAGCATTTTATATAGTCTTTTTGGCTTTCGATATAAAGGATTTCAGCCGGATTTATTTTCAAGTATTTGTTGCCCGACTTAATTTGAATCGTTTTTGTTTCACTTGTTACCATAGAATGATTGACCAAAGATTGTTTTTTGTGGTGGTTGAGAAACCGCGATACGGCTTTTAGGAAGCGTTCAAAAGTAATAGGTTTAAGTAAATAATCGGTAATATCAAGATCGTACCCATCCAATGCAAATTCCCGATAAGCAGTAGTGAGGATTACCGCTGGCGGATTTTTTAAGGATTTCAACAGTTCAATGCCTGTAATTTTTGGCATTTTAATATCCAAAAAAAGCAAATCTACCGCTTTTTCATGCAGTAATTCTAGTGCTTTGACCGCATTGTTGGCCACGCCTACTACCTCAAAATTATCGAGATGCGCAAGGTGGTTTTGGAGGAGTTGGATGGCCAATGGCTCATCATCGACGAGTAAGCAGCGGATTTTCATACGTTGGATTTATATGCTATTATAGATGTTCAATTGTACGATAAACCGATCGGAGGTTTGACTGATCTGCAAATCGTATTGCTCGGGATAGATGATTTCCAGTTGATGTTTTAGGTTTTGCAATCCGATAGGGGCACGGTTTTCTTCTATTCTATGCCCACTATACGAATTTTCGACTTTAAAAGTAATACTTTTTGCACTTGTGGCCAAAGATATATCTATCAATGGTTGCCCAATCTCCTCTCCGGCTCCGTGTTTAAAAGCATTTTCAACAATTGATAATAGTAATAGCGGCGCAATCGGTATTTCAACTTCAATATCTATGGTTAAATGCACCTTCAACCGTTCGTCATAACGGAGTTTTTCCAACGCAATATAATTTTCCAATAATACAACTTCTTTGCTCAATGGAACAGTAGGTGTGTTACAGCGGTATAGGATATAATCTAAAATTTCGGACAATCGCGCAATAGCAGCCGAGGTAGCAGTCGATTGCATCAGCGATAAAGCATAAATATTGTTGAGGGTATTAAACAGGAAATGCGGATTGAGTTGGGTTTTAAGTAATTTCAACTCTATTTCTGTTTTTTGCTTTTCCAATAAAATGGCTTTTTGCCGCACTTCGTAGTGGTTAATAATTAATTTTACCAGTAAAAAACCTGCCGCGCCTCCTAAATTAGAGAATAAATGCACCGTATAATATTGCTTAAAGTCAAGAAAAACAGCACCAATACTAGCCGGATATGTAAAATATAGACCGAGTAATGGAAAAAAATAAAATCGGAGGATACCCGAAAAAACGAAAATAAAATAGGTACCCAAGAAGAACAACACGAACGCTAAAACATAGCGTTTTTTATCCATTACTAATGGGAACAAACCATAAACTACGAAATAAGTAGTTGGTATTTTGCCCTGTTCTACTAGAAAATCGAATAGAAGCGTTGCTCCAAAACTCAATTGATAGGTATTATTGAAAAAATAAAGTTCTAAACTGCCGATGAACAATACCAACAACCAAAACGCAATATGACACCAGACACGGTGTTTCCTGTAAAAAGCAGCAATAGCATCAAATAAACTCGACATGCCGACAAAGTTCACTATTCGCACCTAAATCCACAAGCCTTGGAGACAAAAACAAGTTTTTTTACTACGAATAGGCGATTACCCCCCCTGAATTAGTTTCGATGTGTACTTTTAAAGTATTGGTCATTGAGAGTGGTCATTCGGGCTGGAAGTGCTTTGGGGAGTCCCCAAAACGCCCTAATCTTGCATAAAAAATGGGATAATATCTAGCCTGGAACACAAAGACGCTATCTTGGAAAGGGCACTCATTGAA
>JAAFHO010000741.1 GCA_013297575.1 Chitinophagales bacterium | reverse complement strand
TTGGGCGATTGTATTTGCGTTAATGGGTGGTATTATTTGTGCTTTTGGGGTTAAATAATTGGGGGTAAAGTGTATTAAAAAAAAACAGGCCGTTATCAGGTTGTATAACTTGGTAACGGCCTATTTTTTAAATACCCGAATAATTAATAGAGATTATCGGATAACCTCCATTTTTCCTGTCCAAATACCCGTACTGGTACTTAAACGATACATCAATATACCTTCTGCAGCAACCTGCTCGCGCGTGAGGGCAATCACTTGCGGCCCCGAAGCAAAATCTTGGATATTGGAATACAAGGTTCTGCCTTGAATATCAAATACTTGCAAAGTAACTTGATCGGATTGTGGCAAGTTGAATTGAATTTGGGTCGCACTGTTCCAAGGGTTGGGTACAATACGAGGTTGCATTGTATTTTGCACCGTTTCTGCACTACTCGAGACAAAATCGGAACAAATGCTGTATTTTATACCATCTTTTAAAAAAGCCATACTAGGTGTATAATCGTTAGAAATACGGATCATATCCTTCAAAGTACCGCTTTTGAGTGCTTTTACTTTAACTGTAAAAATGGATGGATCGAGAAATTCGATCAATAAAAATGTCACTATATCCGTAATATCATCATTGGATGTTTCCTCAAATAACCCAAAAGTAGTATCGTTGCCAAAGTCAGAATTCACTTCAAGTACTTCTAAATTTTTAAATCGAAAAGTTCCTTGAGCCATATCAATGAGTTGGCTGGAGCTAAATATAATCGTTACTTCTTCTCCTGCTAATACCTGACCATTATTGAACAAAAAACAAATACTATCACTTGGCGGCTCTACCATAAGGCTATTGGCAAGGGCAGATTGATCCACATCACCAATTTTTATACCCGTAAAAGTCAGGTCTTTATAAGGCGGAGCAATTTTCCCTTCTTCTAGGATGAATGGTGTCCAAATGTCGATGGTATCCACAAATCTCCAACTTTTATTAGATGGAAATGTAGGTGCTTTCCCAAGTACTACATTACGAAGTTGAACGATATCGAATGTGGTAATTGTACCTGATCTATTTATATCCGCAGCAATCTGTTTAGGATTCGGATTAACACCCAAAGACATTAGCCCTAAAATGTGGCTTATTATTAAATACGCATCATAAACATTATCTCCATTAGTAGGATTTAAATCAAGGCTGGGTACCACAGTAAATTCAGGCCCACCAGTAGAGTCAAATGTAAACAAGGCATTGCCATTGGCATCTGTGAATAGCGGGGGGACAGAAATTGGCATACCATTAACACTACCTTCAATCGATAATCCAACGTCTTCTACGCCATCTCCTTTTTCTGTTTTTACCTGTATCAACACACTCACCTCATTCGGCGGTGAAGTCAAGAGTGAATGGTCGAAATCCATCCTTAGATCGATTGGTTTTTGTTGTATTTGTGCTTGTGCTACAACAACCAAGAATAAGCAGCATAAAACAAATTTAAATTTCATCATGGTTTTACTATTTTTTTATCATTTTTTGTGTCAATTTTCCGCTCCCTGTCTCTAATACCAACCAATACAATCCGGCAACAGGGATTTGAGTATGATCCAAGGTAATCGTTTGGTGACCTTTGCTGTACACCGTATTATTGGTATAGATCGTACGCCCTAAGCCGTCCACAACAGTAAGTACCGCAGACCCCGGTTCGGGCAAATAAAAACTAATATTGGTGCGCTCGTTCCAAGGATTGGGCGAAATAGGATATAACTGAGGCGTATTCGAGTTCATTGGATCAAAACGTAAAGCAATACCTTTGGAAGATCCATTGGCCTCAAAAGCCACCGAACGGGTAATATTGTCGTTTACTGCTAACATCGAACTCAATTGGCCAGCCTGTTTGGCGCGCAAACGCAGGTCGAAACCCTGATTGGGCTGCTCGGTAACCATCGTAATGGCCTGCTCAAAGATCGCAAAATTATCCATCGTCAAGTCGTTTTGAGGTATAATTTCTAATACATCAAACTGCGCTAGATCGAGCGTCATTTGATAGCCTTCAATAATCCGTTCTGCTGCAAAATGCAGGGAAACAACCTCGTTTTCTTCGATATTTTGATCTTTGAAGGTGAAATTTGTTTTCTCTGTACGGTCTTCTAGCGGTGCCGAGAAATTATTGGGAGTTGCAGTATTGTCCACATCCCCAATTTTCATTCCAATAAAATAAGCAGGAATGGTATTGGAATTTTCCTTAATTACATTAGCAAAGGGGTTGTTCGGATTGGTAAATACCTGACTTTTATCTACAAAGCGCCAACTCGAATTGGACGGGAATTTTGTATAAGTACCAAGAATAAGTTTGCGTGTTTCTAGTATATCAAAAGCAGTAACAGTTCCTGATTTATTGATATCTGCGGATATGATTTTATAGGGCGAATTAAGTGGCTC
Source organism: Chitinophagales bacterium (assembly GCA_013297575.1). Lineage (GTDB taxonomy): Bacteria > Bacteroidota > Bacteroidia > Chitinophagales > Saprospiraceae > M3007. The sequence continues at coordinate 585 of JAAFHO010000741.1, read as the reverse complement.
AACTGCTAATATATGCCTGCTCATCAGCACTAAATCCCATGTATTTACCCCATTTAATGGATCGTACTCAAGCGTAGGTGTAATTGTAATATTCGTGGAAGGCGGTAAGGAATCAATGAGGTAAAAATTTCCACTACCATCTGTAAAAATGAAAGGGTCACTTATCTGAACGTCTGAAATCCCCTCTCCGAATTCCGTCATAACATTGCCCGCAAAAATAAAAGTATTGGGCAAACAATTATTGTTATTATCGGTCACCAAAGCATAGGTTTCGCAAAAACTTGCATTATTTGCCTTGTCTATTGCCCATAATTCGACTAAATTGGTGCCAAGTTCATCACATTTGAATTGAATTCCTGTTTGTGCATTACCCAAAGTATCGTAAGGAAAACCCGTTCCTGTACCTTGCTTGCGAATACCAATCTTTATTTGAGGCGACGGAGTGTAGTTATCGTCGGAGTATTGCAAAAAATCGGAAGCCCAAAGTTGGATCAAACCGCCACCGATATTCATTATATTGACAGATAAACCGTTAACACATACAACAGTCGGTGGTTTTTCGTCGCGTATAATAAAGGTGTATTC
>JAAFHO010000738.1 GCA_013297575.1 Chitinophagales bacterium | reverse complement strand
CTACGAGGACAATGGCAAAGACGACCTCATGCTCAATGCCTGGAAAAGCCAAGATATTACGATGTATGTTTCAGGAAATACCGTAAAATACCGTGTTCCAGTTTCTATTTGGGTGAAAAAACGCTTATTCGTAGGAGAAGCAGAGGCCAACGGCGAACTGGCTTTGAGTTTTAAAACCTTGTTTCAAATCAATCCCGACTGGTCATTAACCACCAAAACAGATGTCGAATACCACGAATGGCTCAAAGCACCTGTGTTGAAAACGGGACTGGGCAATATTAGTATCGAGTCCGTTGCTAATTTGGCTTTGAACCGTTCTAAGAGAATGTTGTCAGAAACATTAGACCGTGTTGTGAACCAACAATTGAGCCTCAAACCTTATGTAGAAGAGGTGTGGAATGCTGTTCAAACCCCCGTTCTTTTGTCGGAAGAGTACAAAATGTGGGTAAAAACTACGCCCCTCAGTATCGGAATGACCGCGCTGGAAACGGATACCAGAACGATAAAAACGACCGTAGAGGTAAAATGTAATAACGACGTTACTTTTGGTGAAAAACCAACTTTTCGCGAAAATAGTAAAGTCCCAAACCTTACACGACTCAATACAGTAGGCGATGATTTTCAAATGCAGTTTGCTACCGATGTACCCTTCCCAGAGGCCGAACGTATCGCTAAAGGGATGATGTTGGGGCAGGTTTTTGAATCGAATGGGAAGAAAGTAAAAATAGATGATTTGAAAATTTGGGGAAATAATGACCGATTGATCGTGCTATCTCAATTATCGGGTGCGTTCAATGGTAAAATCTATTTTATGGGCAAACCGCGTTATAATGCGCTCAAAAATACGATAGAAGTAGCCGACCTCGATTTTCATGTGGACAGCAGAAATATGCTATACAAATCTGCGTCTTGGTTGTTTCAAGGGCCCATCAAAAAGCAAATGGTCGCTGCTATGACCTTTCCATTGGATGAAAACTTGACCTTATTAAAACAGTCTGTGCAGGAAACACTCAATCACTACGAAATTCAGCCCGGTGTGTTATTGACCGGCACCCTCGAGGATATAAAAGTGCTCGATACTCGTTTAAGTCCAACTGGAATCAGGGTGGATATTTATTCAAAAGGAAGGATAAATGTGGATATTAAGTAAGAATAGCCTTAGTGATAATAAAACCGCCTTAGATAAGATGTTGTCTAAGGCGGTTTTATTATATATTATTGCTTAATCAATTTTTTCACCCCCACAGCATCGCCCATTTCTACGCGTACGTAATATATGCCTGCGCTTAAATTGCTGGTATTCAAAGTGATTTGCGTTTGATTGGTATTACCTTTTTGTATGACCCTGCCCAATACATCCACCAATACCCAGTTTTTCTCCTGTATCCAATTCCCCTTCATTACAATAATCGTTTTGTCCAAAGATGGATTAGGGATAAGTTGGAATTCGAGATCAGAAACAGGTGGACTGTCCACATTAACCGGAGGAACAAAGGAGGACAATTCGGTACCAAACAATTGCAAGCCACCACGCTGATTACCAAGGACAACTTCTAATTTGCCGTCGCCGGTAAGATCTGCAAAGGCTGGACAACTGCGGTTTCCTGCATTGATATTGCCCCAATTTAAGTCAACAACCGGAAATGCAGTCGTTGTAGGCCCTGTAAGTTGGTATGCTTCCATTTGACCATCTTGAGCACCTGTGATCAATAGGGTGCTACCATTGATATTTACCACTTGTGGCGCGCTAAAGCCAATGCCATTGGGTACAATTTGCGTATTGATAGCACCCAAATTTGGGATATTCGGGGCTGTATTCTCGTCTGGGTTAAACATAGGTTCTGTGGGGCTACCTACATTTTTGTAAAAATTGATATTTCCGTTGCGTTCACCTACAATTATATCGTTCAAACCATCCTGATCTAGGTCAAAAATAACAGGCATTGACACCTGCCCAACATCCATGGTGAGCCACATTACATCAAAACTTTCTACTAAATTCATCGGATTGTCCGCTCCTGCTTGGTTAAAAAACGCATAAAAAGCACCAAGGTTACTACCCACTAAGAGGTCGAGGTCATTGTCGCCGTCCAAATCGCCAAAAGCAGGCGCAAATTCATAATCATTAGGTGCGTATTGTGACATACCCAACCAATCTGCATCTGCCAATGTAAAAGCGGGTGCGGCATTCGTACCCGTATTCAAATAGAGGTATAGGCTCGCATTAGTAAACCGTTGTGGATTCCCATTTTGGGCGGGTGTATAATAACCATAATTGCCCACAATAAGATCTGTAAGTCCATCGCTATTCACATCCGCAAAAGCTGGATGGCTAGCAGTACCCAGATCTATCATATTGGAAGTGAATAGTTTACGTGTCTGTAGTTCAAAGTTAGCACTACCGCTTGGATTCGTGTTGTTATACCACCATACATTGTTGCGGTCTTCGTGCAGCGTAGGAGAATTGGGCGATACCAAAAGATCTTTCTCGCCGTCATTGTTGATATCGAGGTAGTATCCTGCGGGAAAACTCAATAGTTCCACTTCCACGTTTTCTTTGGGGAATGTGGTATCTTGCGCTGTCATCCAAGCATTTTCTGGGGTGCCACCATTGAGCAGTAAGTTGAGGCAATTGAAGGAGATATTACCGACCAATACATCTTTGTCACCGTCTTTATTATGATCGAATGTGAGTACTGTTGCACCTGGGTGAGCACCGTCGCGTTCCTCAATTACTTCACCGCCCGTAAGACAAGTAGCGCATGCGTCGGGGGTTGCACTCAAGCAGGATCTGCATTTAATCAGGCCATTTTCAAAAAACTTGCCCCAGCAGCGGTCTGCAAGAATAAATTGTAGGCTATCTGTGCCAAAACCGCGCTCTACTGACATATTTTGTAGGTAAGTGAGGTACACGGAATTGCCTGCTGAAAACGCGACAATATCCATATCGCCATCGCCATCAATATCATCTACCGAAGGGTAATCGCTACCTGAAATGGGGAAATTATTCAACAG
>JAAFHO010000074.1 GCA_013297575.1 Chitinophagales bacterium | reverse complement strand
GGATTTCAATCGGTGTCAAAATGAGGATTTTTAGAACGGCTGGAACGCCTGGCATCCATAAAGTATGCTCCCAAAAATGCTTGTTGGCACTGAATGTAGAAATAATAAAGGTAATTAAGGCCAATACAATGGTAATGGAAATATTACCTGTTACGTTGGCACTGCCCGGGAAAAATGGAATTTGCCCGATCAAGTTAAGACCCAAAATAAAGAAAAATGCCGTAAGTAGATAAGGCATGTACTTTTCGTATTTCGGTCCGATATTTGGCTTGGCCACTTCATCGCGGATAAAAGTAACGAATGGCTCAATGAAATTCTGTAATCCACGTGGGGCTTGACCACGACGCTTGGTAGCAGCATTGGCTACTGAACGGAATACAAAGAACAAGATCAAACACGTCAACAACATGGTAAACACGTTGCGGGTAATACTGAAGTCGTAGAAATTGGTAATTCCACCGCCTAAGATACCGCCATCATAAGAAGACTTTGGTTCTAGTTCGTAGGATTTACTATCAATTACTGCCGAATAAACAGTTTTTGTTTTTCCGTCCGCAGTAATATCTTCGTGGTTGATTTTTTCAATTTCGTGGTGTCCTTCCGCCATTGATGCATCCACAAAACGAACTACATTGCCATGCGCCATAGTATAACCATGATAGGCCATTGTGCCGTCGCCATGGTGGTGCGGATGAAAAGAAGCCGTAGTCGTAAATGTCCAGCCTTTTTTAGGCTCGTACAAAATAACAGGAAGATGAAGATAAATATCACCTATGATATTAATCGCATTCCCATCGGAAATGTGATGTACAGCATTTTCGCCAGCATTGAACTCATGCTCCTCCGGCTCAACTTGGGTTTCAGGCGAACCAGTTGGCTCACCGCCAGTTTTAGTACCTTGACCACCTTGTTCCTGAGCAACAGCCAAGACAGATAAACCGCTGAAAATCAGCGTAATAAATAATTTTTGAAACATTTTTACGTCCATATTTGGGTAACCCTTTTTCAAATCGACCGCAAAGGTAACACAAGGTTGGGATAAAAAAAAAGAAGTCTTCGCACTTTTTCCAAAAAAAAATAAAGTATTCACCATTTTAAAGGGGATAAAGCGGAATAATATTTGGGCATATTTTTTAAATGATGCGAAGGCTGACTCATTTATCTCCAATAATGTGGTTGAACGATGGTACTATTCCTCAATTTTAAACAATCAAAACATTCTAAGTCACTACCTCTGTAATAATCAAATTCATCGCAATGAATTCCTACTGAAAAATCTGGGCCAAGCGTGTTATTGAATGCCTTAATCCTAAACGTATCCACGGAGGAAACTTCAAAAAAGCCCAAAACGCCTATATCAGGGTTGCTTACATTGGATATATTGCCCAAAAGCGTACCGGGAGGTGCGTCAAAAACTGTACCTTCTGGGTTGGATACTTTAGATAGTTTTTTCCAATAATTAAACGATTCTGCTGTAACAGAGCGTTGAATGACATTAAAATAAGCCCCTTTCTCAAAGGCTTTGTCAACAAATTTATTACCAATTTCGTATTTAAACGTGCTACCACCTTGATTACGTAGTTCAATGAGTGGCACAAATTGGCCGTTAAAAAAATCGGTAACATAGCATTGTCTGGTAGGTGGCGGCAGTGGCCCTGGCAAAGGTAATTCCGGGAAATAATAGACGCAATTGGCATCCCAACGCAAATAAATCGGATTACTTGCTGTGGGCAGCGGTGTCTGTATTTCCACAAATGCAAGTCGATCTTCTACCACAATTCCGCCATTTCCTAAACGTGGTACAAACCTTGGATTTAACCTAACTGTATCGAGTGGAACAAATATCGGCATTACTTGCGGAGCAGAACGGTACATTGTGCCGTCCTCTAAGGCGATTTCAATAAAATACGAACGCCCCGGTACCGCAGGCATGGCATTAGCCGCTAACTGATAATAAGGAATGAGTTCCGGACTCAGCGTTTCTATATAGTTGGCTTTATTACCAGCATCATCATTGATGGATATTTTGGCATTGGGTACATGCTCAAATTTACTGACACCATATTTATTAGGTCTGCTCAAAAACAAGCGGTGCTCGCTTTTTGAATTGGTAAAATCGCCATCTACCACGAGTGTTGTTAAATCACCAGGTTCGGTATCGAGTTGTATTTCGCTAATACAACCAATGCCCAAGGCGGATAGTGCTATTAAAGCAATTATATATTTTAAATTTATCATTTTATTTACTTTTGTTTAAAATGTAACATCCATTCCAATAGAAGGAATGGCAGAACCAATTACAGATAAGGAGTATGCCTTGGGATAGGTGTCTTGCAATTTCTCAAAATAAACCGAAAATGGGTTATTCCGCCCCAAAACGTTGTAAATGGAAATATTGAAACTAAATTTAGCACCTGAAATACGCGACTTATTTTGATCGGCATTGAGCGAAAAATCAAGTCGGCGGTAACTGGGGATGCGCTCGTTGTTCCTCACCGAGTAATCCGGCACGATAACGCCACCTACACTATATACTCGATTAGGCACTGTGATTGGCCTTCCCATACGATAGGTATAATTAAATCCGACGGTTACAGATGGGTTAAAGGCATACTTAGCATAAGCATTGATCTGGTGCGGCTGGTCAAAATCGGAAGGAAACCAATCTCCTTTATTAACGGTTTCTACGCTTGGTGGTGTGCGGAGGAACGTGCGTACGTAGGTGTAATTGAGCCAGCCCGTCCAGCGGTTGCCTTTATTTTTTTTACCTGATATTTCAAAACCATAAGTACGCCCCTCCCCTGCTAACAATTGGGTTTCGATGTTGGGATTGAGCAATAGATCGGGTAGGTTTTTAAAAATAGGTACATCTTGAACGGTTTTGTAAAACAAATCGCTGGATAATTCCCATTTGCGGTCTTTCCACTCTGAGGAATAACCGATATCATATTGATCGCCAGTTTGTGGTGCGATATAGGTATTGCTTACCTGCCATACATCTACGGGAGTTGGCGCTGCCAAATTTGAAATTTGGTGGATATACTGGCGCATCCTGTTATAACTGATCTTGAGGGATCGTTTTTCGTCCAATTTATAAGAAATAGAAACACGTGGTTCTACGCCGCCTGCCGTATTTATGGTTTGGCCTTTGCGGTAATTGATCGAATCAATGATATTTTCATTCGTAATTGGCGCGCCTTGTTTGTAAATCCGTACTGTTTTTTCGCCAAAATGCCGATACACCACGCCGCGCGCTCCCAATACTAACTTCCATCGCGTACCTAATTTGAATTCGTCATCCACAAATGCAGCGAATTCTTCTCCTTTGTCTTTTGGAACATCTTGAGAAAGAATGGTGGAAATAGATTGTTTTGGACGTAGGACTTCTGGTCGTGCCATATTCCGGTTCCATTGCACACCAGTATTAATTTCGTTTCGGGCATTAGGAATTAACACCACACGCCAAGCGGCATTGCGGTAGTCCACGCCATTGGTCAGGTTAAAATTATTGACAGAACTCGGTTCAAAATAATTAGCGTTGTATCGTCCAGTATTGACTTGAAAAACAGACACTGCACGGTCGCCCAAGGGCTGGCGCAAAGTGGCATTAAAGATTTGATTACCCCATCCATAGCCATATTTTTGGCCATAGCGGAAGAAATCTTTGCTTTGGTAGGCACTTACGGAAAGGCTGGATTTTTCGGTCAAACGCGCCGTTACTTTTACCAATCCATCATAGAACCAAGCAGAACTATTTTTTCCTTCGGCTAATGGCGCAAATTGCAACATCCAATCGGAGTAAGAGCGTCGAACAGCAGCGATAATGGATACTCTTTTTTTAATGATAGGGCCTTCAAACCTTCCTCGGGCAGCAGCAAGACTCAAACCAATATTGCCGCGAAATTTATTAAAATCGCCATCGCGGAGTTTTACATCTAGCACAGATGAAAGTCGTCCACCATATTTTGCAGGTACATGTCCCTTATATAAGGTAACACTCTGCACCACATCGGGGTTATAGACCGAAAATAGTCCTAGCACGTGGGCGGTATTGAACAACGGAGCATCATCTTGAAGGGTTAGGTTTTGATCCACATTGCCACCACGGACATTAAATCCTGTTGCGCCATCGGATACATTACTTACGCCTGCCAAGGTACTCAAACTTCGCACAACATCGGCTTCGCCCAATAATTTGGGCAATTCTTTTACGGTAGATACCGCTAAGGCTTCCACCGCGGTTTGTACATTTTGGGTTTTATTGCTTGCTCTATTGCCCTCAATAAGCACTTCACCCAAGCCCAGCGGCAAAGGCGATAACTTTATTTCCATTTCGCCATCCGTCCAGGCCGAAAGGTTTATTTTTGTGTCTCGATAACCAATATAACGTATCGTGAGCAATGATGTACCTGCTGGCAAATCTATCCGAAACTGCCCCAAAGCATTAGTAGGCTGCCCTACCCTACTCCCGTTGAGCATAATATTGGCTCCTGCAATGCTTTCGCCGGTGTCATCGTCGTTGATTTGGCCTGAAATACGTACTTTAGCATCTGTAGTTTTAGATTGGGGTGCTTCGCCAATGGTAATGGTGCGTTCTACCGGTTTAAGGAACTCTGGTAGTTCAATTGTACCATTGATAAAGCGGTCTTTTAGTCCTCGGAGGTAGTCTCCATTGAGGTCTTGCAATCGACAAACGGCCACTAAAGAATCGTTAAATGGCACATAGGTCAAGGTATGTTTGGCCAACAATGATTTTAGTACTTCATGAAGCGTTTTGTTGCGAAAACTGTAATCGAGTTTGTACCAAGGTAATAATTCTGGGTCGCTACAAAAACGAACATTGTAGGTGGCTTCGAGTCCAGTTAGTATTTCATAGATATTCTTGTCTTTGTAACTGCCTGTTGCAGAGGTATTCATACGAGATTGCGCGTGTAATGCGAACGGAACAAAGGCAATAAGGAGAAAAAAAGAGACGCGAAATTTAGACCACAAATAATTGTAAGTCGTAATGAGTATTTTTGTTTTGTGCATAGCGAACTGTGTTGGCAAAGGAATGCCGTGGTAATAAGACCGTAAAGGTAGATAAAAGGTTGGGATTGATTTTTATTTTGTCGTCGTCGGGGCGCACCTGCGTGTGCGCCCGTGTCCGGTCGGGGCACACCTGTGTGTGCGCCTGTGCACTTGGGGTGCGCGCGCACATAGGTGCGCAGCTACGTTTGTACACGAAACGCCGCCGCTGCATCGCGGATAGTATCTTCTATTTTTCGGTATTTGAAATCCTTAAAAGCAGCCAATGACTTTTCGTTTCCATAAGTAAACCGATATACGCTACTACGTGCACTTTCTTTGGTCACCATAGGTTTAGTACCGAATATTTTCTCCTTTAGCCATTCTACACGCCAAGCAATTTCTGCCAACCAAGGCTGTACTGTAATAGATGGCGGCTTTACGTTTAATGCCGTAGCAATATGCGTAAAAAAGGTTTTATAACTCAGGTTTTCTGCTACTAAAACAAACCGTTGACCTTCTATATCGCTTTCTAATAGCCGAACCATAAAATCTGCCACATCGCGTACATCCACAAAGCCCGTTGCACCTACAGGACAATATTTCAGCCCCTCCTTAATCTGAGTAAAAAACCGAGCGGTATTTTCTTCCCAAAAACCAGATCCAATCACCATTGCAGGATTCACAATTGCCACAGACAGACCTTCGGCAGCGCCGCGCCATACTTCTTGCTCTGCACCGTATTTGCTGATAGCGTAATTGCTATTCAATTTACTGGCTTCCCATCTAGTGGACTCATCCAAGTGCGTACGCTCTTTAGAACGCCCCAATGCGGCAATGCTACTGGTATGTATAAACCGTTGAATACCAAAGTCTAAGGAAAGATTAACCAGATTAGCGGTGCCATCCACATTAATCCGATTCATTACTTTTGCATCACGGGGATGGAACGACACTATTGCCGCACAATGACATACATGGGTAATACCCTCGAAAGCCTCTTCCAAAGCAATATCTGTGATATCCATTTCAAGCCATTCCACGCGATCAGCAATATCCGCCACTAGATCCATTCTACTATTTGCACGACGCAACGCACGAATGTTATAGCCTTTTTGCAACAAAATGCGCAAGACATTGCTACCCAAAAAACCCGTAGCACCAGTGAGCAGAATTTTCATATCTATTTTTTAGGGAAACGGCGATAAAACTCGCGAAAAGAGATCATTTTTTGTTGATCTTCGTCCCAAAGTTTGTTATAAACACATTTCAAACTCTCCCAAAAAGTGATCTTGTTCGCCACTTGATCCAAAATCGGATTTTCCTTAATACAACGTGGCAATTGATAACTTGGAATTAAAGGATTCAGGTGGTGAATATGGTGATAACCAATATTGCCCGTTAACCAATGGAAAACTTTAGGCAAATTATAGAAAGTACTACCTTCTACGGCCGCCTTAATATATTCCCATTTTTCTTTCCACTGTTTATAGGTTGTTTCGTGCTGGTGTTGCACATAAAAAAACCAAATAGCAATCACCGCAAAAGCGTTCAATATAGGGACATGTATCAATAAAAATGCTTTGAAACTTAGGAAGTAAATAGCTGCAGCATAGATACTTAGCAAAACCACATTATGGCGCAATAAAGCCTTTCGTGCGTGCTCCCAACCGTTCATTTTAATTAATGGCAAGCGGTTGTGCAAAAAAATGTAATAAACAGGTACGATCACAAACATCACGATGGTACTCCTGTAAATCATATATTTGGTTTTGCCCCAGCGGTCTAATGCTTGGTATTCGGCAACCGTAAGTAATTCTACATCACCAATATCGCGGTGTTCCCACAGTAGACCATTATGACCATGATGGAAATTATGGCTTTTCGCCCAATATTTATAAGGGATAAAAGTAAGATAACTACATACTTGCCCAAGAATATCATTTGCTTTACGAGAGGCCGTAAAAGATTGGTGGCCACAATCGTGCTGAATAATAAAAATACGCACTAAAAAGAAAGCATTTAATACCGCCAATGCCATAGTAATACCAATGGAAATATCCATTAAGAAGTACATAGCGACCCAAATAGCAAGGAAAGGGCCAAAAGAAGTAATTGCTTGGAGGGTTGCTTTTTTGTTGTCGGGGAGTTGGTATGCCTTAACTATAACTGGCAATTCTTGCCAAATTGCTGGACTTTTTACTGTTTGCATCAAAATTTATGTCTAAAAATAAATATTCAAAAACCACCGGCTTTAAAGGAATGAGATTTAAATAAAGGTACAAATTTGGCGGCCTTATTTTGCCCCTCTTTTCGTTATTCATCGGTTATTTAGCCCCACTAAACGCCCTCTTCATGCCTTAATAGTGACAAAATCGTCTCCCCAAATCTGTACCTTTATTTAAATCTCATTCCTAAGGAACGATGCTAGAATATTTACTGGATTCCAGCATCGTTTTTTATTGCGGCAATTCAAAGTGCGGATTAAAAATAATCCCAAACACATTGCCCCAAGGATCATAAACCGATGCAACAAATATACCGCTACCTACATTGGTAGGCACTTCGCAAGGCGTAGCACCGTGGTCGATCAAATCATCGTATTTGGCTTGAATATCGTTGACACCCCAATAAGTATCCACGCCCTTAGGTTTGTCTTTGGTAAGCGCATCGGGATCGGGTGTTAATCCCAATTCGTAGCCTCCTATATTAAATCCGACATAAAATGGTTCGTTAAAATAAGGTTCGGTATTCAAAATGACAGAATACCAAGCAGTTGCTTCGTGCAAATCTGTTACGTGATAAATGGCCGTTCGTAGCCCAAGTAATGGATGGTGCATAGTTGAATTTTTTAAAGTACACGGCAAAGGTAAAAAATGTTTTAAAATTTTAAAAACATTTTGTGTGTAAAAAAATATTTTTAGTAAATTGTAGATGAATTACCTTCGTCCAAATTTTACTGATATATCCATCCATATGACTTCGGAGAAGTCCAACCTTTGTAACATGCAGATCACCCTCCGCCAAGCCACCAAAACCGATGTTCCCCTGATATGCGCCCTTGCAGATCAGATTTGGCATGCACATTATCCCGATATTATTACACACGAGCAAATTGATTATATGCTCGAATTGTGGTACAATCCCGACCTGATTCAGGAACAAATTATGAGCCAACAACAGCAATTTTGGATGATTACCGTGGGCGATGCGACACAAGCGTGCGGTTATTTGGCCATCGGGAAAAAAGAAGAAGGCGCCTATTATCTCCACAAATTTTATATCGACCAACGCGGAAAGGGTATCGGTGCTAAAGTATTCCAAATGGTATTGGATAAATACCCCGACCTGCGTACACTGCGCCTTAATGTAAACCGCAGGAATATAAAAAGTGTCAATTTTTATTTCAAAATGGGTTTCAAAATTGAATCTGTCATGGATTTACAAGTAGGTGACAGGTTTATTATGGATGATTTTGTGATGGTTAAAACATTAGAAATTATGTAACTTTATTTTGCATGCTAAAAAAAATCATACAACGTTACCACGCCTGGCAATACCAACGCCTTATTTCCCAACAGGATTTTAAATCCAAATCGGTTGCTGAAATATTTACCGAAACTTACGAAAATCGGTACTGGAAAAGCAATGAATCCATTTCGGGTAATGGTTCCGAACTGGGCCAAACGGAAGTACTGCGCGCCGAACTCCCCTTGCTGCTCCAATCCTTTGGCATTCGCTCCCTGCTGGATCTGCCTTGCGGCGATTTCAACTGGATGCAGCACACCAATCTACACGGAATAAAGTATATCGGCGGCGATATTGTTGAAGATTTAGTCGCTAATAACCAAGCAAAATATGGGAATAACGATCGCTCTTTTTTACTGCTCGATCTACTCACCGACGACCTGCCCGCCGTAGATTGTATTTTGGTGCGCGATTGTCTTGTACATTTTTCGTTTGAGCATATCCAACAAGCACTGGACAATTTGAAACGCAGTAAAATCACTTATCTGCTCACCACTTCTTTTCCGAATTTTGAGGCAAATGAAGATATACAAACTGGATATTGGCGGCCAATAAATTTGCAGAAAGCACCATTTCTCTTTCCCGAACCGCTCGTTACCATCAACGAAAAATGTACGGAAGTCAAGGGTGCCTACGCCGATAAATCGCTTTGCCTTTGGAAGATTAAGCATTAAATATTGCTACCTTTGCTGTATGCACGGCTCATTCCAAGCATTGTTCGATCTATGAAATTGATACCATTATACCTGCTTCTTTGCTTCGTAGTCGCCTGTACCCCATCGACGCAGCAGCATACCGAATGGCGGAGCTACCTCGGAGGGCTTGATCGCAACCATTATTCCACCTTATCCCAGATTACGCCCGAAAATGTATCCGGTCTTAAAATAGCATGGTCGTACAGCGCACCCGATAGTGGGCAAATGCAAATGAGTCCCATCGTAGTAGATGGTGTTTTGTACGGGGTGACTGCCGCTGTGCAAGCCGTTGCAATAGATGCGGCAACGGGGAAGGAAATTTGGCGATTTGGCGATCCGCTCAAGGTTTGGCACAGCACAAGCCGCGGTGTAACTTATTGGGGAGATGGTGCGGATAAACGTATTTTATATACCATTGGCCCGCATTTATACGCATTGGATGCACATACGGGCAAACCCATCCCATCTTTTGGCGATAGCGGTAAAGTTGATTTGCATACAGGGCTACCTCCGCATGCGCAAACTAAATTTATCGTCTCCAACACGCCCGGAACGCTTTTCGAGGATTTGATTATCATGCCCCTCCGCGTCTCCGAAGGCTCCGATGCTGCCGCGGGCGATATCCGCGCATTCAATGTGCGCACAGGTCAATTGGCCTGGACATTCCATACTATTCCCTATCCTTATGAATTGGGTTACGAAACTTGGGAAAACAAAGAAACCTACAAGAATACCTCCGTAGGTGGTGCCAACAACTGGGCGGGAATGGCCGTAGATGCGGAGCGCGGACTAGTTTTTGTCCCAACAGGATCGGCAGCGCCGGACTTTTATGGCGGTGATCGAAAAGGCAAAAACCTCTATTCTGATTGCCTTTTGGCATTAAATGCTCGTACTGGCGAGCGCAAATGGCATTATCAATTCATACACCACGATATATGGGACAGGGATCCGCCTGCACCACCTAATTTGATACAAGTCCAGCGTGCAGGCCGCACCGTTGATGCCGTTGCGCAAGTGACCAAACAAGGTTATGTTTTTGTGTTCGATCGCGATTATGGACAACCTCTGTTCAAGATCAATGAAGTGCCTGCCCCTACTTCTGAACTAAAAGGAGAAGCAACATGGCCTACGCAGCCCGTACCTGAATTGCCACGCTCGTTTGCACGACAATCTTATGAATTGACCGAAAAAGACATTAGTCCGTATGCGGAAAACAGTGCCGAACTGCTGGAAATTTTCAAAAAAACGGATAAACGGCTATTTGCGCCACCCAGCCTGAATGGTGCATTTTTGCTCCCCGGTTACGATGGCGGTGCAGAATGGGGCGGTGCTGCTGCCGACCCACAAGCAGGTATTTTGTATGTCAATGCCAACGAAATGCCTTGGATATTGAGCATGAACCGCACCACTGACACGCAGCCCTCGCGCGCACTCACCTTAGGCGAGGCCACTTATATCGCACATTGTGCTACCTGCCATAAAAACGACCGAACAGGCAATACGCAAAGTGGATACCCATCTTTGGTGGGTTTGGAGCAAAAACGTGGCAAACCTTCCATTTTACAACTGTTGAGTACCGGGAAAGGAATGATGCCCGGTTTTCCACAATTGGCCGCAAATGAAAAAAATGCAGTAGCCGATTGGCTTTTAGGTATGGAAAAAAAAGAAGTAGGCAGCACGGTTGCTTCTTCTTATTCATTGCCTTACAAACATGCGGGTTATAATAAATTTTTAGACAGTAAAGGTTTGCCCGGTATTACGCCACCGTGGGGTACACTTACGGCTATTGACCTAAATACGGGTGATTTTCGTTGGCAGATTACCCTAGGCGAAACATCCGAACTGGGCAATGCACCCACAGGCTGCGAAAACTACGGCGGTCCGGTGGTCACAGCCAATGGCCTGTTGTTTATCGCTGCTACTAAAGATGGCAAATTCCGCGCTTTTGACAAAAATACGGGCAAATTGCTTTGGGAAACCACATTGCCCGCTGCCGCTTTTGCCACGCCCGCTATGTATGAAGTAAATGGGAAACAGTATATTGCTGTGGCTTGTGGCGGTGAAAAATTAGGGACTAAAAAGGGAAATACCATTGTGGCATTTTGTTTGGAATGATGGTTGGTTGCTGCTTCATATCGAGTTGACGTTCAACCACTCCGTGGTTGTTAAAATATTACCGCATTCCACAACCCGAATTGCATTCGGGGCTATTCATGTTTAACCACTCTGTGGTTGGTCCCTGCTAAGTTTACGCCCCCCAGCCCGACAATTCAAATATTTGTTCATAATCTAATGAATCTACGACTAAATGCATTTTAAAATAAATTTATTAATAATTTCTAATTGGCTATATTGTTCAAAGAGATTCAAACTACTGTCCAAATTGCCCAATGCGGTGTGGGTTGAGCCGAGAGGCGCAGAACGAAGAGCCATTAGGCTCGAACCATGTTGTAGCGGCGGATTTCAATCCGCCCTAATGTTACGTAACCATTTAAGAGCCGTAGGCTCGGCACATATTCCGTCGTTTCAAATCTTCAAAAATATATTGTTCATTTTATGATACCTTAAATACCTGAAAAAATATGTATCGAGCCGACGGCTCTCCATAACTTGTTGTCCATCTGTCCAGCGGATTAAAATCCGCGGCTACAAGATGATTCGAGCCTAACGGCTCTTATATCGTACGATGGCAGGTTTAAACCGACACTAACCTCGACCATCGAAAGGGTTTGCGAAGGGCATTAATCTAAATACACGATAAAAAACTTGAAAAAATTTAACATTTTACCCATCATACTCTGCTGTTGCACCATTGCATTACAAGCACAACAGCGTTATGCCTTTTCTCATCCACAAATGGGCACGGTATTCCGTATGGTTTTTTATACACAAAAAGACAGTCTAGAAGCGGCCAAAATTGCTACATCAGTATTTGATCATGTGGACTACCTCAACCAATTATACTCCGATTATATCCCAGAAAGTGCTTTAAATCAACTCAGCGATTTGGCAGGAACGGGACAAAAAATGAAAGTTGCGCCTGAATTATACGATATATTAAAAATGTCCAAACAGTTTTCTAAAGCCTCCAATGGCGCTTTTGATATAACGGTAGGTGCCATCACCCGACTTTGGCGCAAAGCAAGGCATTTGAAAGAAGTCCCCGATTCCACGAAGATACAAATGGCGGTTCAAACCGTCAATTACCGCTCTATCCAATTCCATAAACACCATAAAGTAAGCCTGAAAATAAAAGGGACACGCCTCGATCTCGGTGGTATTGCCCAAGGTTACGCCGCAGACAAGTGCCTCGAAATCCTGCGCAAAAATGGCATTACCGCTGCACTAGCAGATGCCGGTGGCGATATTGCACTGGGCGATGCACCACCCGATACGAAGGGCTGGGCAATTGATCGACCGATCAGGAATGCGAACGGAGTGATTGAATACGAAAAATTATTTTTGTCCAATTGCGGTATCACCACATCAGGTGCAACTTACCGCTTTTTGGAGGCGAACGGGGTGAAATATTCACATATTGTTGATCCACGCACCGGTTGGGGGCTTACACATGGTAATTTGGTCACTGTACAGGCAAAAAATGCCGTTACCGCCGATGCTTGGGCAACTGCCTTGAGCGTAGCAGGACAACAAGATGTGTCCAAAATGGCCTTGAAAGTGTGGGTGCTGCGTTATGAACTTTAATAATTAACCCATCAAAATACAGATCCAAAGCATTTACTGTGAACAAATAAAGACAAGCGGTATTATACTTACTCCTTCAATCAAGCATCAAAATTAGTGTCCACATTACTCACCATACCGCAAAAGGTATCTTTTAACGCCAAAGTTCAGCCGTCGTTCAATAAAAACTTTGAACTGCTACTGCGGTCGCTCCACGAATGGCGCGCAGCCGGCTATGAACTGTTTATTTGTTCGGATAATTCCAAACAACTGGATCGTCTGCGTGCTATTTTTAAGGATCTTAAAGCCAATATCGAATGGGCAGCCATAGAAACTGACCTTTCCGAAGGTTATATTGATGAAGAATTGCGCATCGTGGTACTCACCGACCACCAAATTTTTCAGCGTTTCCACCAATTTAAACTCCGAACAGGATTCACCAGAGAACAAGCCCTTAACGTCCGACTACTCCGCGACCTACAACCGGGCGATTATGTGACCCATATCGATCATGGTGTAGGTAAATTCTCTGGTTTGCAACAAATTGAAATTGGTGGTCAAATGCAGGAAGCCGTTCGCCTCGTTTATAAAAACAACGATATGCTGTATGTGGGCATTCATTCGCTCCACAAAATCAGTAAATACGTCGGTAAAGAAGGTACCGAACCGCAACTCAACAAACTGGGTTCCGATACCTGGCAGCAAACCAAGGCGCGTACCAAGAAAAAGATCAAGGATATTGCCGCCGAATTGATCAAACTATACGCCAAAAGACGCGGCACACCTGGTCACGCGTACCCGCCCGATGGCTACCTACAAAATGAGTTGGAAGCATCGTTTATTTACGAAGACACACCCGATCAAATCAAATCCACGAGCGATGTAAAAGCAGACATGGAAAAGGATTACCCCATGGATCGCCTGATTTGTGGTGATGTAGGGTTTGGTAAAACAGAAAT
>JAAFHO010000739.1 GCA_013297575.1 Chitinophagales bacterium | reverse complement strand
ATGCTAACCATAACTTAAAAGGCGCGATCTCCGGCTTGAATCTGGGTTCTGATGCTCCACGTGTGTTTAAAGCACTGGTAGAAGCAACTGCTTTTGGTGCTCGTCGCATCGTAGAGCGTTTCGAGTCGGAAGGGGTGCCTATTCGGCAAGTAATTGGTATTGGTGGTGTTTCCAAAAAATCGCCTTTTGTGATGCAAACCCTATCTAATGTCCTCAATATGCCCATCAAAATTGTAAGATCAGAACAGGCCTGCGCATTAGGTGCTGCTATTTGTGCGGCAACAGCAGCTGGGCTTTATTCATCCATTTCGGAGGCGCAACAAGCCATGAGTTCTGGTTTTGAGGAAACATTTATGCCCGATGCTACAAAAACTGAAGTATATGGGAGTTTGTATAATCGGTATTTGGCATTAGGTGAGTTTGTTGAAAAGGATAATTGGAAATAACGAAGACTTGAAAATTTCATAATAAAATGACCAACAATTTATTATAAAAAATTATTCTTTGAAACAATACGATACTTGGAAAACTGTATTTTTTTGATTGTTTTTACCCTAAAATACGTAAGGATATGAAAATATTTCATGAAATAACTAGCATTAACTGTAGATATATTTGATATGAAAATACCTTATTACCTCCTCTTTATGTCCTTGGCGGCACACCTCTCTGCACAGGATTATCCCATCCAGCCTATTCCTTTCTACCAAGTCAAGTTAGAGGATAAATTTTGGGCACCACGTATGGAAACAGTACGAAAAGCCACTGTGCCTGCCACTTTTCGTAAAAACGAGGAGACTTTTCGTATCAAAAACTTTGAAGTAGCCGCCGGAACTGTACCCGGTAGCATTTGCACGGTTTTTCCTTTTGATGATTCTGATGTCTATAAAAGCATAGAAGGTGCGGCGAATGCCTTACGTACACACCCCGATAAAAAACTCGAAACGGAGATAGATGCCTTAGTGGAAAAAATACGCATAGCCCAAGAACCCGACGGCTACCTTTATACATGGCGGAGTATCACTGAACGGCAGAAAAAGAACAGTAACTCCTCCGAAAACAATAAAAATATAGCAAATTTGAGTTGGCTCGACGGCCCTCGCTGGCAAAATGAGGATAAACTCAGCCATGAACTCTATTGCGCAGGTCATCTTTATGAAGCAGCAGTGGCCTATTTTGAGGCTACCGGAAAACGTAATTTGCTCGATATTGCTTTGAAAAATGCCAACCTCGTTGCTAATGATTTCGGTGCGGGAAAATTAGAAAAAGCACCAGGTCACCAAGAAATAGAACTCGGTTTAGTCAAATTATACAAAACTACAAAGGATAAAAAATGGCTCGATTTGGCCAAGTTTTTTATTGATGTGCGCGGCTATGGTGAAGAATATGCCCAAAACCACCAAAAAGTACGCGATCAACGCGTTGCCGTAGGCCATGCCGTGCGCCTCGGGTACATGTTTGCTGGTGTAGCTGATGTGGCCGCCTACGCAGGCACACACGAGTATGACGATGCCATGAAATCTGTTTGGGAAGACATTGTGGGTAGCCAAATGTACCTCACCGGAGGCGTAGGTGCTACCGGCAGCAATGAAGGATTCGGCGGTAGCTATGACCTGCCCAATTACTCTGCTTACAACGAAACCTGCTCCTCTATTTCTTTTGTCATGTGGACAAGGCGAATGTTCCAACTAACCGGCGATAGCCGCTACCTGGATATACTGGAGTTAACCCTTTATAATGCCCTCAATGCAGGTCTTTCGCTCGATGGGACGCACTTTTTTTATCCAAATCCGCTCGAAAGTCGTAAAAATGTAGCACGCACCGACTGGTTTACTTGCGCTTGTTGTCCACCCAACCTTACCCGTTTTTTTGGAGCATTGCCTGAATTATTTTACGCTAAAAAAGGCAATGACCTCTACATAAATTTATTTGCGGCCAGCCAAACAGTCATAGAAAACACGAACTCAAAAGGCCAAAAAGTAAAGGTTGCTATCCGGCAGGTAAGTGATTTTCCGTGGAATGGTTTGGTTAAAATCTATGTTGATCCCGCTAAACCCAACACTTTTGCTTTAAAAATACGCATACCCGGTTGGGCAAAAGGCGACGCTGCGCCCTTGGATTTATACCGTTTTTACCAGTTTTCGGGCAATGCCATAAGTTTAAAAGTCAATGGAAAGGTTTTTCCAGCCACTTTTGAGCAGGGTTTTGCGGTTATCAATAGAAAATGGAACAAAGGTGACTTGGTAGAACTCGATTTGCCCATGCAAACCCAACGCGTACAAGCAAATGCGAAAGTGGAAGCCGATGTCAACCGCTTTGCGCTAAAACGTGGCCCATTTATTTATTGCTTGGAAGGCAAAGACCAAACCGACGACCGCGTATTGAACCTATTAGTACCTGATTCAGTGACTTTTTCTTCTGTTTTTGAACCAAATTTGCTTGGCGGAGTGCAAACCTTAGCCTTCAATGGTTTTTTGGTGCAAAAGAAAATTACACCCGACCAAGCCGACCTCCAAAAACTCGCCCTCAAGGCCATCCCCTACTACGCTTGGGCCAATCGCGGACGCGATAATATGTTGGTTTGGTTACCACACAATTTGAAGGGTGTGAATGCAATTGCACAACCAACACTTGCTAATTTATCTACAATAACCGCTTCGGAGGGCTATAAAGGCGATCTAAAAAACGTAGCCGATCAATATACCTCCAAAAATTCAGCCGACGATGAAAGTACTTTTGTGCATTGGTGGCCCAAATTCGGCACAACGGATTGGCTGCAATACGACTTTGGTAAAATGGCAGAAATCGGTACAACACGTGTCTATTTCTTCGACGATGAGGCGATCCAGGGTGGTTGTCGAATACCAAAATCTTGGACGTTAAAATACTTGGAAAATGGTGTCTGGAAAGCCGTTTATGCACCTATGGGTTTTCAAATTACCAAAGATGGCTGGAGCGAAGTTCAGTTTGAGCCTATAAAAACAACTGCACTAAGGCTGGAAATGACTTGGCAAG